>JAZFTZ010000042.1:0-6570 GCA_036446955.1 Thermodesulfobacteriota bacterium | reverse complement strand
CCTCAACGCCTATATCGCCGATAATGCGAAGGATCAAGTCCTTGCCCACAACCCAGGGTCTGCATTTGCCCTTGAGTACAAACTTGATTGAATGGGGCACCTTAAGCCAGGTCTCACCGGTAATTAATGCCGCGGCCAAATCAGTTGAGCCCACCCCGGTGGCAAACGCGCCTAACCCGCCATAAGTGCAGGTATGGCTATCGGCCCCCAGGATAAGCTCCCCGGGCAGCACCAGGCCCTGTTCAGGCAGAAGCGTGTGCTCAATGCCCGCGGCCCCGCCCTCGTAAAAATGGCGGATAGCATGCTTTTCGGCGAATCGTCTTACCAGCTGGCATTGATGCGCGGATTTCAGGTCTTTGGCTGGAGAGAAGTGGTCCAGTACCAAAGCTATCCGGTCGGCATCGAAGACCTTACTGGCGCCGACGGCTTGAAATTGCTCTATGGCCAAAGGCGCGGTTATGTCATTGGCCAGGGCCAGGTCCAACCTGACCCTGATGATCTGGCCCGGTTTGACCTGATCAGAGTCTGAATGAGCAGCCAAAATTTTTTCGGTTATAGTCTGTCCCATTATCCCTTAAACCCCGGATGTGCCGCTTACATCCTCTATCGGACGCGGCTTACCTTTTCTGACCAACCGCCGGCCCAGGCTGACGCACAGCTCCACCGGCCCGGAGACCAGGTATAGAAAGAAGAGAGAAAAAAGGAACAAGATCGGCTCCGCGGCCACCATCACCAGAAGAACTACCAGGGTGAACAAGGTGCTGAACGGATGCCGTTTAAGCAGGTTGGCCTCCTTAAAGCTTCGATACTTGACGTTGCTGACCATAAGAAAAGCCAACAAAAAGACGAGCACCAGGATGGCGGCCGAGTGGACCGGCTCGCCTCTACCCATACTAGTGTAGAACAGGAACAATGTGGCCACCACACAACCGGCCGCGGGTGAGGGCAGGCCGGAAAACTTCTTGCTCTCCACCGTTTCCAGCTGCACGTTGAACCGGGCAAGCCTCAACGCGGCGCTGCTGAGATAAAGGAAGGCCGCCAACCAGCCCAACTTACCGAAAGGCTTGAGCGCCCAAACATATAGCAGAATTACCGGGGCCACCCCGAAAGAGACCAGGTCGGCCAGCGAGTCGTACTCCAGGCCGAAACGGCTGCTGCTTCTGGTAGCCCTTGCCATTCGGCCATCGAGGTTGTCAAAAAGCACGGCCAGTATTATCGTCCAGGCGGCCAGAGTCAACTGGCCGTTCAGCGTAGAGACCAGAGAATAAAACCCGAAAAACAAACTCACCGAGGTGAGGATGTTGGGAAGTAAATAAACCCCTTTAACCTTTTTCCGCTTGACTCTTCCTCTCAGCCTCAACTCTCATCTCCCCAATGACAGTGACGCCGGCGCGGGTAACAGTGCCCAAGCCTACGCGCGGCTGGAAATCCAGCGGCAGATAAACATCCACCCGGGAGCCGAACAAAATGACGCCGAATCTCTGGCCCTTTTCCAAAAAGTCTCCCGCGCGAGCATAGCAAATTATCCGGCGGGCGACAAGACCGGCCACCTGGACCACCAGCAAGCGCTGGCCCTCGTTTGTCTCCAAAAACAGCAAGACGCGAGAATTCTTTCGGGAAGCATCCTTGCGGTCAGCGGGCATGAAACTGCCCGGCTGGCGAATTACCCGGATTACCCGGGCGGCCACCGGCATACGGTTCACGTGTACGTTGAACAGGTTCATAAACACGCTGATCTTCCTGACTTTCCCTCCCAGATATTCGCGCTCAAAGACCTCTTCGACCTCCACTATTCTGCCATCGGCCGGTGCGACCACCGCGCCGGGCTCAGCCGGGATTACTCGCTTCGGGTCCCGAAAAAAAAGCACAAAAAAAGCCAGGACCACACCGAAAACCAGCGTCGGCCAAAGGTAGCCCAATGATATGGCGATCAGGGTCAAAACAAGTGCGGAGATGACGAAGGGATATCCCGCCTTACACAGGAGCATGAAGCTATTCTTAGCAACCATATGCCAGCCATCAATCCTCGGGTTTATCCACCAACTTATCTTTGCTCAACCAGGGCATCATCGCGCGCAGCTTTGGGCCTATCTGTTCGATGAGATGACCCTCTCCTTTCCGAGTCAAGGCATTGAATACCGGTCGATTGGCTTTGCTCTCCAGTATCCATTCCTTGGCGAACCGCCCGCTCTGAATCTCGTCCAGAATGTGGCGCATGGTATGCCGGGTGCTCGCATCAATCACCCGCGGCCCCCTGGTCAGGTCCCCGTACTGAGCGGTGTTGCTGATCGAGTAACGCATGTTGGATATCCCCCCCTCATGGATGAGGTCTACGATAAGCTTCAGCTCATGCAGGCACTCGAAATAAGCTAACTCCGGGGCGTAACCAGCCTCTACCAGGGTGTCGAACCCAGCCTGGATCAATGCAGTAACTCCGCCGCAAAGGACCGTTTGTTCACCGAATAAGTCGGTCTCGGTCTCCTCGCGAAAGCTGGTCTCCAATATGCCCGCCCGGCCCCCGCCGATAGCCGAGGCGTAGGCCAGCGCGGTCTCCCTTGCCTTACCGCTGGCATCCTGATTAATAGCCACCAACATCGGCACTCCCTCGCCTTTGACGTATTGATTGCGCACCACGTGCCCGGGCGCCTTGGGAGCCACCATGAACACGTCCAGACCCGGGGGGGGAACTATCTGGCCATAATGGATATTGAAACCGTGAGCAAAGGCCAACGCCTTTCCTTCGCTCAAGTTAGCGCCAATCTCGGCGCGGTACAGGTCGGCCTGAACCTCGTCCGGCACAAGCATCATGATGATATCGGCAAGCTTAACCATCTCGGCGGCACTGCCCAATTTGTGCCCGGATGCCTCAGCCCTCTTCCAGTTGTCACTTCCCGGCAGATCGGCCACCAGCACTTGAACCCCGCTATCCCGCAAGTTGTCGGCATGGGCATGGCCCTGGCTGCCATATCCCACTATGGCAACTTTCTTCGCCTTGATGATATTCAGGTCAATGTCCTTATCGTAGTAAGCCTTCATCTTCTCCTCCCAGCCAGCCCGTTCATTCCTGCACCGCCGATTTCGCCCCTTTTCCACCTTTATGGTCTCTGGCCATAGCCACCATTCCAGTCCGAGCCACCTCCTTAATCCCCAGCGGCCTCAACAGTTCCAGGATAGCATTAATCTTCCCTTCGTCTCCGGTGACCTCCAGGGTATATGACCTCGGGCTGACGTCAATCACTTTCGCCCTGAAGATATCAACGACTCTCAACACCTCAGCTCGCACCGATGTTTCGGCGTTAACTTTGATCACCGCCATCTCCCGCTCTACATGGTCGGTGTCAGTGAACTCGGTAACTTTAAGTATGTTGATCAGTTTATTAAGCTGCTTGGTGATCTGCTCCAGAATCTCCCTCTCTCCGCTGGTAACGATGGTCATCCGAGAGACGCTGGGGTCCAGGGTCTCGGCTACGCACAGGCTCCTGATGTTATAACCCCGGGCAGAAAAAAGGCCGGCTACTTTAGCCAGGACCCCGAACTCGTTCTCCACTAAGATCGAGATTGTATAGCGCATACTCACTGATCACCTCTCAGGCCAACAGCATCTCGTTTATGGGCGCGCCTGTTGGCACCATGGGATAGACATCCTCCTCGGGGTCGACCACGAAATCCATCAGCACCACACCCGGGGAAGCCAGGCCTCTCTCCAGCACGCCTTGAAGCTCCGCCGGTTTAGTCGCCCTAAGCCCCAGCGCGCCGTAAGCCTCGGCCAGCTTGACGAAGTCGGGCGGGCCGCCGAGAATGACCTGGGAGTAACGCTTGTCAAAGAATAAACCCTGCCACTGGCGCACCATGCCCAGAAACCCGTTGTTAATAATAGCTATCTTCACCGGCAGCTTATTATGGACGGCGGTAGCCAGCTCCTGCAAGGTCATTTGCAGGCCACCGTCCCCGGCAATGTCCACCACCAGCCTATCCGGAAAGGCTACCTGAGCGCCGATGGCGGCCGGCAAGCCGAAACCCATAGTCCCCAAACCACCCGAAGTTACCAGGGTGCGCGGTTTGATAAACCGGAAAAACTGCGCGGTCCACATCTGGTGCTGACCCACATCAGTGGTAATTATACAATCACCTTTGGTCAACTCCCAGATCTTCTCGATGACCTGCTGCGGCTTGATCCTCTCTGTCGAGGGCTTGTAGCCAAAGGGATGACTCTCTTTCCACTGCCTCAGCTGCTCAAGCCAGCTCTTCCAGGATGGACTACCGTCTTGACCGCCTGACTCGGTAAGCTCAATCATTTTAGTCAGAACCTGGCCCACATCCCCGACAATAGGTACAGAGACCTTGATGTTCTTCTGAATAGAGGTGGGGTCAATATCTACATGGATGATCTCTGCCTTGGGCGCGAACTCGTCCACCTTGCCGGTTATCCGGTCATCGAACCGGGCTCCGATAGCCAGGAGAATGTCGCAATGGGTTAAAGCCATATTGGCCGCGTACGAGCCATGCATGCCGGCCATTCCCAGCCACAGGTCATCAGTGCCGGGAAAGCCACCCAGGCCCATCAGGGTGGAGGTCAGCGGAATATTCAGTCCTTTGGCGAAATTGGTTAAAAGCTCAGCCGAGTCAGAGAGAATAACCCCGCCGCCAAAGTAAATGAGCGGTCGTTCCGCGTTGCCGAGCAACCTGAGCGCCTTATCTATCTGACCGGGATGACCCTGGTAATTGGGGTTGTAGCCTCGCAAATGAATCTGGCTGGGATAACTGAACTCAAGGGTATCGGTCAATACGTCCTTGGGCAGATCGACCAAGACCGGTCCCGGCCGGCCGGTGCGGGCCAGATAGAAGGCCTCTTTCACGATACGGGGCAAATCCCTCAACTCTTTAACCAGGTAGTTGTGTTTGGTACAAGTGCGGGTAATACCCACTATGTCCGCTTCCTGAAACGCGTCGTTGCCAATCAGCGGGGTGGGCACCTGGCCGGTGAAAACCACCACCGGACTGGAATCCATATAGGCATTGACTATTCCGGTTACGGTATTGGTCCCACCCGGGCCTGAGGTGACCAAAACCACGCCTACCTTTCCGGAAGTCCGGGCATAACCTTCAGCCGCGTGAACCGCGCCTTGCTCATGCCTGACCAGAATATGGCGAAATTCCTCCTTGTATATCTCATCGTACAAGGGAAGGAGCACGCCGCCAGGCAGGCCGAAGATAACTTCCACCCCTTCCTGGCGGAGAGATTCCAATAAAACTTGCCCCCCGGTCATCTTACTCATAATCGTCACCCGTAAATCACTTCTTACTTATTTCAAAACTGCGCCGTCGGCAGCTGATGTAACTGACCGAGCATACCTGGCCAAATAACCCCGGCTGATCTTGGGAGGAGGTGGTGACAACTTTTTCTTTCGCTCCTTGAGAACCTCGGCCGCGACCTCAACCCTTAATGACCGGGCCGGGATATCAATGGTTATCCGGTCGCCTTCCTCCACCAGAGCCAGCGGGCCCATCTCAGCCGCCTCCGGGCTTACGTGCCCGATGCAGGGCCCCCGGGTGCCTCCAGAGAAGCGCCCGTCGGTCACCAGCGCAACCTTTTCCTCCCAACCCATTCCCACCAACGTCGCGGTAGGGCCCAGCATCTCTCTCATGCCCGGCCCGCCTTTCGGGCCCTCATACCTGATAATAATCACCTGCCCGACTTCGATCCGGCCCTCCATGATCGCCTTCATAGCCTCGTCCTCGGAATCAAACACCCGAGCCGGGCCAGAGAAGTTCAGCATCCGGGAAGAAACCCCGGACTGCTTGACCACCGCGCCGGCCGGCGCCAGGTTGCCCCTCAGTATGGCGATAGCCCCCTCCTGTTCATAAGGGTTGTCCAGATCCCGAATGACCTCATCATCCCAGCAGGGAGTATCGGCCAGCTTAAGCAGCGACTTGCCTGAACAGGTCAGACTGTCCTTGAGTTTCAGCTTGAGTTTAGTCAGCACCGCGGGCACCCCGCCGGCATATTCCAGGTCCTCCATGAAATACTCCCCCACCGGCCGGATATCGGTTATCCTCGGGGTATCCCGGGAAAGCTCATCGAAAAGCTCCAGGGCCACATCCAGGCCCAACTCATGGGCGATGGCCATAAGATGAAGCACCGAATTGGTGGAACCTCCCAAGGCCAGGTCCAGACGAATGGCATTCTCAAACGCATTTGAGGTCAATATCTGTTTCGGAAGTAAATTTTCAGCCACCATGGAGACGATGCGCTGGCCGCTCTGGTAAGCTATCCGTTTCTTCTTGGCTGACCCGGCCAATCCGGTGCCCGTGCCAGGAAGCGACATCCCCATAGCTTCGGTCAGACAGGCCATGGTGTTGGCCGTATAAAGTCCCTGGCAAGAGCCCGCGCCCGGACAGGCGCAACCCTCCAGCTCTTCCATCTCCTCGGAAGTTATCGCTCCGGACTTAAACCGGCCCATAGCCTCAAAGGTATCCCGCACTAAGGAAAGCCGACGTCCGCGGGCCCGGCCGGAGAGCATGGGTCCGGCGGTAACCACCAGCGCGGGGATATTTACCCGGCAGGCCCCC
>JAZFTZ010000041.1:0-2949 GCA_036446955.1 Thermodesulfobacteriota bacterium | reverse complement strand
CTCGTCATAGCTCTGCCTCCCGGGCCTTTCTGACCTCTGACTCTAGTATTTTCCATATCTTTAAAGACATCTCCCCAAATTCCGGCTTGGCCTTAATCTCAAAGACGTCTCGGGGCCGGCCAAACTGCACCTCCATGACCTCCTTAAAGATACCGGGAGCGGCCGTCATCACCACTATCCTGTCCCCCAAGAGCAGGGCCTCATCAATGGAATGGGTTATGTAAACCACCGTCTTCCGACATTCCTCCCAGATCTTCAGCAGCTCATCCTGAAGCAATATCTTATTCTGAGCATCCAAGGAAGCAAAGGGTTCATCCATAAGCAGGATCTCGGGGTCATTGACAAAAGCCCGGGCCAGGCTAACCCGCTGCTTCATTCCACCGGATAGCTGGTGCGGGAAATGGTGGCTGAATCGGCTCAAGCCCACCGTCTCCAAAAAAGCTGCCGCTCGGTGGTGACGCTCATTTTTCGAAAAACCTCGCATCTCCAGTCCGAAGGCCACATTATCGATTACCGTAAGCCAGGGGAACAGGGAATGCTCCTGAAACACCATAGAGTTCAGCGGCCGGCTTTTATCCGCTTGGCTGATTACCACCTCTCCTGAGGTGGCCGTCTCCAGGCCGGCCATGATTCGCAATATAGTGGTCTTGCCGCACCCGCTTGGCCCCAAGATGCATAAAAACTCCCCTTCCTCAATGGAGAGATTGACCCCTGCCAGGGCCTTGACACTGGTCTTGCGGCCCTCAAATATTTTGGTCAGGTCCCTGATTATAATTTTTGCTGCCATAAAAATAATACTTCCTAGCCAGAGATTATTATTGCGAGCCCTCCACCATGGCATTCAACCATCGGCGCCTTTATTGAACCATATTCTCCAGCTGCCGGCTCCCCTCATCGGTTAAATGGCTGAACTTTCCCAGAAGTCCGGTATATTCAGACAGGGGCCGGGGATCTCTTGTTTCCCATGTTACCCTGACTTCACCCCGCTCTGCCTCCCAGAGAAGAAAATAATTGGTTTCCACTGCCCGCCGGCATACTTTGACGGCTTGGGAAGGAGGAAAGCCCCACCCCATGGGACAAGGGGCAAAAATATGTAAATAGGAGAATCCATCTGCGGCCATCGCCTTTGTTAACTTGGCGACGAAATCATCCAGGAAAGCCGGGTTGGCCGTGGCCAGGTAGGGAATCTGGTGAGCGAGCATTACTCTGGGCAAATCTTTTACCAAGCCCATTTTGCCTGCCGGGGTAGTCGGCGTGTGCGCGCCGGGAGGGGCAGTACTGCTTCGCTGGCTACCGGTATTCATATAGCCTTCGTTATCATAGCAGATATAAATAATCTTTTCTCCCCGTTCTCCGGCCGCGTAAAGGCATTGAAACCCGGCATCCGCGCTGGCACCGACACCAGCAAAGTCCACCACATTTACCCTTCGCCCCTTCCTGCGATAATGGCGGCTGATGCCGCTTAGCATGGCAGCCGCATTACCCAGCAACGATCTAAATACTACAACCCTGGCACGCTGACGTCCCCGGACTCAACAGGTCAGCGCCCGAGCTTAACGACTCATAGCTGGGGCCCTGGTCGGTGTAACTCAAGCAGCCGGGCGCGCAGACGGCCACGCACTGAGGATCACCCTGACAGTGGTCGCATTTGAAGACCTTATTTTTCCCCGGGGAGTAGAACACCCCGCCAAAAGGACAGGCAGCCAGACAAAGCATGCATCCGACACAGCGCTCCTCAGCCAGGTTGACCAGGCCGTTATCCCTATCCTTAGTTAAGGCGGCCGTGGGACAGACCCGGGCGCAAGGCGGGTCGCCACACTGCAGACAAGTTACCACACTGTAAAAAGGCAAAGGGGAAATACTGACCGCCCTTATCCTGGATTTGGCCGGGTTGAACTCCCCCTCCTTTTTTAACGAGCAAGCCAGCTCGCACATCCGGCAGCCAGTGCATTTAGCCGCTTCAATAGTCAGGTTGCGATAAACTTGAGCCACTTATATCTCTCCTTTCCTCCTTTCCCCCAACCCTGACAGCTAGATCCCCTGGGGTAGGTCGGGGGTCTCGCTCTTTATCATGGCATAACGGCCGAAGTTTAAAAGGTCGGCCTCCAAACCAGCCATAATCTCACTTAAATCCACCCGATTCCTAATCAGATGGAGGATTATGCCCGGGTCGATGGCCTCGTTTATCAAAGTGGCGCCTACCAGCTTGCCGTCCTTGAAGACCAGGCGCCGATAGCGCTCCTTTCTCGGCCTGGCCCTTTTCACCTGTTTATACTCCGGGCCTTCGGCTAGCGCCAATCCGCAGGAGAAGGCGGACCTTTCAAAGAAGTTAAAGATGTTAAAGGAAATGGCACCCGCGTACCGGGCCTCGCCCCCGGCCAGGTTGATACCAGCCACCCGTCCTTGAGCCACCGCGTCGGGAAGGATGGCATTGATCACTTTGCCCTGGCCGAAGAAATCTTTGGCCTCGGCCACATCGCCCCCGGCATAGATGTCCGGGAAATTGGTTCTCATGTTTTCATCAACCAGAATACCGCGATTGACCTCGATGCCGCTGTCCTTGACCAACCCTAGGTTAGCAGCCATGCCGACCGCCACCACCAATAGCTCAGTGGCCAGCTTCTCCCCGCCCGAGAGCCTCAGACTCAATCGGCGGTCACCCTTCTCTGGGATCACCTCGATCGCTTCCTGCCCGGTAATCAACCTGACCCCGTTGTCCACATAAATCATCTTTATCAATTCCGACGCCTCTTGGTCGAAGTACAGCGGCAATATGCGCACTTCCTTCTCCACCACGGTGACCTTCAGGCCCCGTTTGATTAGGCCGGAAGCGGTCTCCATACCCACCAGACCACCGCCCAGCACCACCGCGCTTTTCGCCTTCTCAGCGGCCGCCATAAGCGCCTTGGTGTTCTCCAGGGTCTTGAAGACGAAGTAGCCAACCTCATT
>JAZFTZ010000040.1:0-8383 GCA_036446955.1 Thermodesulfobacteriota bacterium | reverse complement strand
ACTGAGGAACCGGATAGTGGAGGCGCCCATGAGTACGCACCTGGCCGACAGCCAGGGCCGGGTTACTGAACGGCTGCTGGATTACTTCGAGGAGCGGGCCCGAGGGGGCGCGGGATTGATTATAGTGGAATTCTCCTATATAGATGATAACGCCAGCCAGTGCGCTTACAATCAACTGGGGGTTTATGATGATTCATTGCGCCGGGGCCTGTCCGAGCTGGCTGAGCGGATAAAGGCTCATGGCGCCCGCGCCGGGCTTCAGCTCTGTCATGCCGGATCGCAAAGGCCGATCGGCCGCTATCCCATCGTGGCCCCATCTCCTATCCCCTGGCAAGAGACCGGCCTGGTGCCCAAGCAGCTGACTGAAGAAGAGATCGAGGAGATCGGCGAGGCCTTTGGCCAGGCCGCGCTCCGGGCGAAGCAATGTGGCTTCGACATGGTGGAGATTCATGGTGCGCACGGTTATCTGATCACCCAGTTCCTGTCCCCGAATACCAACCAGCGCCAGGATAGATATGGCGGTTCATTAGAGAATCGGATGCGTTTCCCATTAGCCGTGGCCAGCAAGGTGATAGATGAGGTCGGGGGTGATTTCCCGGTGGGCATGAGGTTGAGCGCGGATGAATATGCTCCGCGGGGCATAACCCTGGCCGAGACCCAGCAACTGGCTAAGGAGCTGGAAGGGCTGGGCATCAGCCTGTTGCACATATCCGCGGGAGTTCGTTTGCACAGTGAGAAGCGGATACTCCCCATGTTCATGCCTCGGGGCTATAACATTCCCCTGGCCCAGGGTATAAAGCAGGTGGTGAAGATACCGGTTATCGCCAGCGGCGCTATAAATGACCCGGAATTAGCCGAGGAGGTTATCCGGGAGGGTAAGGCGGATCTGGTCTCCATGGCCCGGCCGTTGCTGGCCGACCCCCATCTGCCGGTTAAATCCCGGGCGGGGAGGCTCACCGAGGTGCGCAAGTGCATCCGGTGCAACGACTGCCTGAACCGAATAAGGGAACATAAGGTACTTAAATGTAGCATCAATTTCTCCGCGGGCAGGGAAGCACGCTACCGGCTGGAGCCGGTGGCCCGGCCCAAGCGAGTCCTGATCGCCGGCGGAGGGCCCGCTGGCCTGGAGGCAGCCCGGGTGGCGGCTGGTCTGGGGCATCAGGTCAGCCTTTATGAGCGGGAAAAGGAGCTGGGGGGGCATTTGCGGTTGGCCGCCGTAATGCCCGAACTTAAGGAACTGCTGGACTATTACCTGTTCCAAATGGAGAAACTTAAGATTGAACCCCTCCTGGGTCGCGAGCTAACCGCGGATATGGTGGAAAGAGAGGGGGCTGATTGCACTCTGGTAGCCGTGGGCGGCCGGCCAATAAGGCCAGAAGTCCCCGGTATAGAATCTCCTTGGGTCGTTACCGTAGTCGAGCTCTTCGAAGGAGCCAGGGAAGTAGGTGATAATGTGGTAGTGGTCGGTGGCGACCTCATCGGCTGTGAGGCGGCCTGGGTATTGGCCGATGTGGTCAAGAGCCTGACCATTATAGATGAGCGGCCTGAAATACCTTTTGCCGTGGAGCGGGGGATAGCCGCGGTCTTCAAAAATGAGTTTGAAAAACGGCAGGTTAAACTGCTGCCCGGGGTAAAACTGAAGCAGGTGAGGGATGGTCGGGTCACGATAGGTTGTCCCGATGGGAGGGAGCAACTGGTCGCGGCCGATAGCCTGGTCCTGGCCCTGGGATTCGAGCCCGATACCGGGCTCACCGCTGAACTTGAAGACCGGGGGCTGAATTGCCGGCCGCTGGGTGATTGCCGGGCGCCGGCGAAACTCATGGGCGCTATTCATGATGGCGCGCTGGCAGCGTTCGAGATTTAAGAAGTCCAGCAAGGGATCAGAATCATCGATATTGATGTTGCCCATAATTAGTAAGATCTCTGGCCTTACGGGCAATGAGTGAGAAGAGGAGATTTTTATGGGGAAAGAAGAAGCCCTGGATTATATAGGCATCAGCCTTCCCCGGGTGGACGGCCTGGATAAGGTCACCGGGCAGGCCATCTACGGGACGGATATGAAGTCTCCCGGGATGCTTTTTGCCAAGGTGTTGAGGAGTCCTTATCCCCATGCCCGCATCTTAAACGTTGATACCAGCAAGGCCGAGGGACTTGCCGGTGTCAAGACGGTGGTCAGCGGAAAGAGTTTTCCCTTCCGCCCTTTTGGCGCGGCCATAAGGGATACCTATTTGATCGCTATCGACAAGGTCCGCTACCCGGGCGAGCCGGTGGCCGCGGTGGCCGCGATTGACGAGGATGTGGCTGAGGAGGCTCTGGGGCTTATTCAGGTGGATTACCAGGAGCTGCCCGCTGTTTTCGATCCAGTGGAGGCGATGAAGCCGGACGCGCCCTTAGTGCATGAAGGGCTGGCCGGCTACGCCCAGGCCCCGTACAACAAAGCCATTGCTGGAACTAACGTCTGCAACCATTTCCGCCTGCGCAAGGGGGATGTAAAAGCCGGTTTCTCTAAATCCGATTTGATTATGGAGGACACCTATACCATTCACAAGCTGCAGCACTGCCCGATGGAGACGCACGCCTCACTAGCCCAGGTAGGCGCCGACGGCCGATTGACCGTCTGGACTAATACTCAGACGCCAAACCTTGTTAGAGTGGAGCTGGCCGCCGCCTTTGCTATGCCTTTGAACGGGGTGAGGGTGATAGCAACCTGTGTCGGCGGGGGGTTCGGGGGCAAGGCGGTTACTATTGATGAGGGCCTGTCTGCCGCGCTGGCCTTAAAATGCTCGCCTCGGCCGGTAAAGATACGCTTTTCCCGGGAAGAGGAGTTTCTGGGCACGGTCACTCGCCATCCCTGCCGGGTGACGGTTAAGACCGGGGTGAACAAAGACGGCACCCTGGTGGCCAGAGAGATGGTCGCCATCTGGGACACCGGCGCCTACAGCCAGCGGGGAGAGCGGGTATCCCGTAAGGCCGGCTATTCCGCGCCGGGGCCCTATAAGATTGCCAACATCGCGGTCGATTCCTACTGCGTGTACACCAACGAGGTCAGTGCGGGTGCCTTCCGCGGCTTCGGCGATAGCCAGATGACTTGGGCTGTCGAGCAGCACATGGATAGTATTGCCGAGAAATTGGGGATGGACCCCATCGAGCTCAGGCTGAAGGACCTTTATGAGGAAGGCACCGTGTCCGCCTCGGGACAGGTGTTGAAAAGTGTGGGCCTGAAGGAGACGATACTGAAGACCAAGCAGTCTCTGGCCTGGAAAAAGTTCGGGAAAAAGAATAACCGGGGCCTGGGGATAGGTTGCATCCACAAGAACACCGCGGCCGGAACCTCGTCTAGCGCGCTTATCACCGTGAACGAAGATGGCACCGCCTCGGTCTTGACCGGGGCTATGGAGATTGGCCAGGGCGCCAAGACCGCGCTCACCCAGATAGCCGCCCAGGCTTTGGGGCTTCCCCCGGAGTCGGTGAACTTCTGTGGGGTGGACACCGATATGTCACCCTACGATTTCGGGACGGTATCCAGCCGGATAACCTTCATCACTGGAAATGCCATAATTCTGGCCGCCGAGGAGGTCAAGCAGCGGATTTTTGAGGTGGCGGCGGATAAGCTGGAGGCCAATCCCGCCGACCTGGAGATGGCTCAAGGCCGGGTATTTATAAGAGGCACCCCGGAGAGGGGGCTGACGATAAGGGAGATGTTTTCCGCAGCCAGCTACCACGGGGTGAGAAGAGGGTACCTGATGGGCCGGGGCACGTTTATGCCCGATGACGAGGAATCCCTGGAATGGGAGACTGGCCATAGCGAGAAACCGACCATCTTCTGGATGTACGGCACCCAGGGAGCAGAGGTGGAGGTGGACAGAGAAACGGGCGAGGTCAAGGTGTTGAAACTGGTGGCGGCTCAGGATGTGGGTAAGGCCATAAATCCCGCCATCTGCCATGCTCAGCTTCAGGGATCCCTTTCCTTCGGCATAGGTGCCTCCTTTTTGGAGGAGATGGTCCTGGAGGAGGGTAAGGTGTTAAATGCCTCGTTTATGGACTACCTTTTGCCCACCTCGTTGGACCTGCCCGACATGGAGACCATTTTGGTGGAGGTGCCCCACCCGCAGGGGCCCTATGGGGCTAAGGGATTTTCCGATGCCGCGGTATGCGCGGTGGAGGCGGCTATCGCTAATGCCATCTATCAGACCGCGGGGGTAAGGCTAACTGACGGTCCGATTACGCCGGAGAAGGTCTGGCGGGCGCTCAAGCAGAAGAGGTCTTGAAGTGGGTATCTTATCTATAGATTATGATAAATGTAACGACTGCAGTGTCTGCTACGACATCTGCCCCATGGATGTGTTCAGGAAGCTGGGCCGAAAGGTCTTTATCAGTTATGCTAAGGACTGCATGACCTGTTATCTCTGTGAGCTGGAATGCGATCCGGACGCCATTTATGTGAGCCCGGAGAGGACCAAAAAGATTCGGCTTCCTTACTGAACATTGGTGAGGTGAAAGTTGGCAAATTATAAGACCATCGAGGCGGACGTGGCCGTGCTCGGCGGCGGCATCGCTGGTTGCCTGGCCGCGATCAAGGCCCGGGAACAGGTGAATGAGGTGGTGCTGGTGGACAAGGGCAAGGTGGGCCGCAGTGGCTGTAGTCCGTTTGCTGCCGGAATATTCCTGGTGCGCCTCCCTGAGGATGACTTCGATGTCTGGATGGAGGAGCTGGTAAAAACCGGCGATTTCTTGAGCGACCAGCGCTGGGTCAAAACCTATCTGGAGGATATCTACCCTCTGGCCGAGACCATAGACGGCTGGGCCCGGCAGCAGAAATCTTATATCTTTGAGCGGGATGAGGCCGGCCAGTTCATAAGGAGGCGGTCCCGGGGCCATAGGAACACCGCCCACTGCGTCATCAACTCCTTGCCCATGATGGATACCCTGCGCAGGAAGGCGGTGCGCTCCGGGGTGAAAATTATTGACCGGGTGGCGGTAACCGACATCCTGGTTAAGGACGGTCAGGCAGTGGGTGCCCTCGGGTTTAATTACCGCAAGAGTGAAATCATCTTTATTAAGGCCAGGGCTTTGGTAAACGCTGGCGGCGGTTGCGCCTACGGCTCGGTCTTTATGGGGATAAAGAACTTGACCGGTGACCTCCAGGCGGCGGCATATCGGGCCGGTGCGGTGTTGCAGAATATGGAGTTCGGTAATTCCAACACCACCGCCCGTGACTACGACATCCACGGCCTTAACCTTATCGTCAGTGCCGGCGGCAGATTCCTCAACAACCGGGATGAAGAGTTCATGTGGGAGTATCACCCCGAGTTGGGAAGCCGGGCCCCGCAGGCTTATCTGACCGCAGCCTTCTGCCGGGAGGTGGCTGAGGGGCGAGGGCCGGTAATGTTGGATCTGTCCGCGGCCAAGCCGGATGAGAGGGAGCTGCTGCGTAGAATACTGCCTGAGACCTTTAAGATATTTGACCGGGCCGGGATTGACATCTTCAGCCAGCGGCTGCCCTGGATACCGGCATTTCAGGGCACCATTGCGGTGGGGGGCGGCTTGGCCATCAATAGCGGAGGCGAGACCAACTTGCCTGGTCTGTACGCCGCGGGCGATGCCACCCCTTTGCCGGTCAACGGTGCCCCCAACGTGGGCGGGCTCTGTCTTTCCGTGGCCGCGCTTACCGGGTACCGAGCAGGGGAATCTGCCGCGGCCAGCGCGGCTAAGCTCAAACCGCCGTCTGGCCGGGATATGGATAGGGAGGTAGCCGCGGCCATAACCGAGCTTATGACTCCGCTGGGAAGAATCGAGGGATTGAGCGCGGATGAGGTGGTGTGGGCAGTCCAAGATGCCATCATCCCCATGGAGAGGAATTACATCAAGAGCAAAGAGAGGCTTGAGGAGGCGCTGGCCCAGATAGAGACGATAAAAGCAGAACTTCCCAAGTTGATGGCCAAGGACTTACACGAACTGGTAAACGTCGTTGGCGCCAAGAGTATGGTTACCCTGGCCGAACTTTTCCTGAACGCCTCGATCTTCCGAGAGGAAAGTCGGGGCCTGCACTTCAGAGAGGATTTCCCAAAGACTAACAACCGAGATTGGCTCAAATGGGTGAAGATACAAAAACAGGACGGTGGGGCTAAACTGTGGGCGGAGGATATTCCTACTCCCTACGTAAGACCCAGCGAGGAATTCAGTTTGCCCCCCGGGGTAAAGAGGGTGTGAACCGTCATCGGTTGGCTCTCGGGCTGACCTGAGTATTGGCAAAGAAAGGGGGAAGGAAATGAGTAAGAAAAAGGGTAGCTTAGACCGGCGGGAATTTCTGAAAGCGGCGGGCTGGGGCGCCGCCTCTTTGGCGGGCGCTAGCCTGGTGCTTAAGCCGGGGTTTGCCCGGGGCCAGAGATTGACCGAGCTTAGGATGTCCTATTTGCCCCTGGCCAGCTTCGCCGGGGTCTTTCTGGCCGACGACCTGGGGTACTTGCGGGAGGCGGGAATCAAAATCAAGTACGAGAGGGTCCCTAGTGCGGCCAAGTCCATGGCCTTTTTGACTACCGGACAACTGGATATAGCCGCCGGCGGCATCAGCGCGGCCCTGTACAACGCCGTGCTTAGAGGCCTTGCCATCAAAGTGGTGGCGGACAAGGGTACCTACCTGCCGGGCATACCCAACAGTTCCGCGATGATGGTGAGAAAGGATGTATATGATAAGGGCGTCCGCAGCATCAAGGATTACAAGGGCTTGAAAGTGGCCTCCTCGGCGATAGCCAATGTTAGCCATTACCACCTGGACAATGCCCTGGCCAAGTTTGGCCTGTCCGATAAGGATGTTGAAATAGTGACCATGCGCTTTCCGCAGATGCCCATAGCCATGGAGACCAAGGCGATAGATGCTTGTGAGGCGGTGGAACCCTTCCGCACCAGGATGATTGAGAAGGGTGTGGCAGTCCAGGTGGCTGATCTGGGTGAGCTTTTTCCCTTGCACCAGTATGCGGTCATATTTTATGGTGAAAAGTTCATCAAGGAAAAGGGCGAGTTGGCTCATGGTTTTATGCATGCCTACATCAAGGGTATCAGGAAATACTACGAGCTCGGGCCCCGTCATAAGACCGTGGTCGCCAGCCTGGTGAACCATACTCCATTGAAGGCCGGGTTACTAAAGAAGATCAATCCCGCCTGGGTGGACATAAACGGTGACGTCAACGAGAAGGACATAGACCATCAACAGACCTGGTACTTGAAGAAGGGGTTTGTCCCCCGGCGGGCTGACGTCAATAAGTTTGTGGATGAGACTTTCCTCGAGGCCACCTGGAAGAAGCTGGGCAGAAAGAGACACCCGGGAAAAGAGTACTGGGAAAAAGTAAAAATGGGGTAATCGCCAAGCTCCTAAGTAAGGCAGGACCAAGGCACCGATAAGCAATGCCCGGCCGGGGGAAAACCGGCGAAGATAAGAACCAGGGGGATGGTGTATGGCTAATGACTTGAGAAGCTTTCTTAAGGGGTGGCAAGAGACGCATCCTGAAGATGTCTTGAGAATCAAGGAAGAGATCAATCCCGAATTTGAGGTCTCCGGCATTCTGGCCAAGCTGGAGAAAGAGGATAAGTACCCCTTGGTCATCCTGGAGCGGGTGAGAAACCTCAAGGGGAAGCTCTCCCCCTATCCGGTGATTACTAATCTGTTCGCCAGTCGGGAGCGCTTAGCCTCCGCGGTGGGAACCACCCCCCGCCGAGTCGCGCTCGATTTTTCGGAACGGGAATCCCAGCGCTTGGCTCCGGTAAATGTATCAACCGGCCGGGCACCGGTGAAAAAAGTTATCAAGAAGGGCAAGCAGGTGGACCTGAGAGATTTTCCGATCTTGACCCATCACAGCAAAGATTCCGCGCCCTATATAACCGGAGGGGTGGTAACCTGCAAGGACCCGGATACCGGCGTATATAATCTGGCTATCCAGCGCATCGAGATCAAGGGGAGAGCCAAGGCCGGTATCTATCTGTACAAGGCCAGTCACAATGCCTTCATCTATCGCAAGTACGAGAAGATGGGCAAGCCCATGCCGGTGGCGGTTACCATTGGCCACCACCCTGCCTTCGGCGTTGGCTCCCAATCAACGGTTGCTTATGGCCAAAGCGAATACGATGTTATCGGCGGGCTTATGGGCGAGCCGGTCGAGTTGACCGAGTCGGTCAACTGGGGGAAGGACTTCTTGATCCCGGCCCGGGCCGAGATTGTGCTGGAGGGGGTGGTCAAGCCCAAGGTGCGGGAGCCGGAGGCCCCCTTCGGTGAGTTCACCGGATATTATGGCCCGCGCATTGATAACACGGTCATCGAGTTCACTGCCCTTAATTGTAGGTCCGACGCCTATTATCACGATGTATTTGTCGGCCATCCGGACAATGTCCT
>JAZFTZ010000039.1:0-7125 GCA_036446955.1 Thermodesulfobacteriota bacterium | reverse complement strand
TCCTTGATGTCCAGACACGGTATTACTTTTACTACTTTCACTTAGCTACCTCCCGAAATCTTAATAAGTCACGATAATCAATGACAGCTTCCCGAAACTCTACCAGTGCCTGGTAATCCATGACCGTGCTCATAGCCAGGTTGGTGGTCTCGATACCGGCTTCTTCGGCGGCAGCTACCGGGTTCAGACCGCCGAGGAGCACCATGCCCATTTTATTCAGGTCTACAGGTATTTCACACACCGGCTCACTGGTATCTCCCATGATAACAAGGCCAACCGTTCCTTCTACGGCCGACCCATCACCGTCAGGGAGATTCTCTTCCAGGGCAAATTGCGTCCACCGCGGGCGGCAAGAGAGTTCGTGAACACGCTTACCAGGTACTCTTCGGCTGTCCGGTGATTTGAGTGAAAGCTGGGTTTGCCCGGCTTATCCAGCTGGCTGATATTAAAGGCAAGCAAACTCGAGAGAGGGAAAAGGAGTGCCCGAACGGGCTATTCTCCTGACCTCAACGTGAGGAGGCCATTATGTCAGAATTAAAAGATCTGCGCAGTTTTCTTACCCTGTTGGAGGAAAGGGGTCAACTGGCCCATGTGGAAAAGGAGGTGGACCCCAAACATGAGATAGCCGCGGTAATGCTTCGGTCGGCACTGGCTGATGGCCCGGCCCTTTTCTTTAAGAATGTGAAAGGACATAAGTTGCCCGCGGTGGCCAATATAGGGGCTTCCCGGCTGCGGATGGCCTGGGCCCTGGGCCAAGATATGAGCACGGTCAGGGAAGAATACCGACGCCGGCTTGAAAATCCTCTACCGCCTACCCTGGATGGCCAGGGCATATGTCAGCAGGTGATAACCGAGCAGGTGGACTTGGCCGGCCTGCCGATAATAACCGCGCATGAGCACGATGTTGGCCCTTATATAACCGCCGGTGTGGTAATCGCCCGACACCCCACCACCGGAGTTTACAACCTTTCCTTGCACAGAACATATCCCAAGGGCAAGAACCGGGCGGTCATTTTTATGTCCCCCAACGGGGATTTATGGGCTTATTACAATGCTTACGGCAAGACCACCATGCCGGTAGCCATAGCAATCGGGCTGCACCCCAGCTTCCTGCTGGCCGCGGCGGTCAAATTCCCCATAAGCGTGGACGAGTACGCCATTGTCGGTTCCTTACGAGAGCAAGCTGTCCAGCTGGTCAAATGTAAGACCATCGATCTCGAGGTTCCGGCCAGCGCGGAGATCGTGTTGGAGGGAGAGATAACACCCGGCGAGCTGGACTGGGAAGGACCTTTCGGCGAATATCCAGGCTATTACGGCGGTGGCACATTACAGCCCACCCAGTCCCCGGTCGTAAACTTCAAGGCCATGACCACTAGAAAAGACCCCATCTACCAGACGCTTATTACCGGGCCCACCCTGGGCCATGAAAGCGCCCATTTCAGCAGTCTGGCCAAGGAAGGGCTGGTCTTCTCCGCGGCCAAAGGGGTATGCGATTTTGTGAGTGCGGTCAATATAACGCTGTCCAGATATATAGCCGTCATCCAGGTCAGGCGGGGATTCGTACCTGGAGATATCGGCTTGATAATGACGGCGGCCTTTAGCAGGATGGACTATTTGAAACACGTGATCGTGGTGGATGATGATGTTGATATTGATAGCTATGCTGACGTCTTCTGGGCTATCTCCACTCGGATGGACCCCACCAAGGACCTTTATATTATCCCCAAACAACGGATGACCAGCCTTGACCCTTCTACTCCCGGAGTGTGCGACAAGGTAGGTATGGATGCCACTATACCTATAGGCAAAGAAGCAGGCTTCATCCGCACCCGGATACCGGGTTATGAGAATATTAATCTGGATGATTACATCAAGAAATTGACTTGATGGGTAAAGAATCGGGCCGGCCCTGGTCAGCCCGTTGCTGAACGACCTTTCCGTGGTCAAGCAGGATACAGCGGTTGGCCTTTTTGCCGATATGCCAGTCGTGGGTAACCATTACTAGCGTGGTCCCCTCGGTATGCAGCCCGGTCAAGAGTTCCATAACCCTCTCCTCGTTCCCTTCATCCAGGTTGCCGGTAGGTTCGTCGGCCAGGATAACCCTGGGGTCATTTGCCAGCGCGCGGGCGATACATACCCGTTGTTGCTCACCTCCCGACAGCTGACCAGGAAGGTGATTCAGCCTGTCCTTGAGACCCATCCGTTCCAGAGCCTGGGCCGCCTCCTCCTTATCGGCCATGCTGTGGAAGTATTGGGCCAGCATCACGTTTTCCAGCGCGCTGAGGTAAGGAATCAGGTGGAACTGCTGAAATACCAGCCCGATATTCTCTCTCCTGAAGATGGTGAGTTGCTGCTCGCTAAGCTCCGATAAATCCGCTCCCTCCACCGTCACCTTGCCTAGGTTGGGCTTATCCAGTCCCCCCAGCATATTTAGCAGGGTGGTTTTACCCGATCCTGAAGGCCCCATGATGGCCACCCACTCCCCTTTGCCGATCTTAAGGCTGACATCGTCCAGGGCCTTGACCTTGCCGTGGTAAAGCTTAGAGACATTGGCTAACTCTATACAAGCTGTTTCCATCTATTCGCCCCGCAACACAATGGCTGGGTTGATTACCGCCGCCCGTCTAGCCGGCACAAAGCTGGCCAGCAGAGAAATGCCCACCGTTATTATTAATGTAAATATGAGCGGATAGGGGCCGAAACTGAGGGGTGAATGGAACACCTGCTGGCTTATCTGTTGAGCTATGATAAGACCAGCACCATAGCCCAGGATGCCGGCTAACAGACCGGTAACCCCCGACTCGGACAAAAATATCAGGAATACCACCCGTCGAGAAGCCCCCAATGCTTTCATCAATCCGATCTCCTTGGTCCGCTCTAATATTGCTCCCGCCATGTTGGCGGCTACCCCCAGTCCGGCACAGAGCAATACTATGCCGGCCAGCAGGCCCATGAGCAGCCGAAGCTTTCCCAACACCCTCTTTTCGGCCTGGACCAATTGCTGGGAGGTCATGACCTTGGAAGAGGAAATCGCCGCCTCCAGGCGTTTGGAAATAGTCGAAAGAGGTATCACCCGGCCGAGAGCACTCACCTGCACCAAGCTGACCCGGTCTTCCCAGCCGGCCAGGTCCTGAGCCGCGGCCAAGGTAACTATCACCTGGTTATCTTCAGCCCCTCCGGTGGTCACAATACCGGTTAGCTTGAAGCTTACAGTGTGGGAATTGCGCCTCAGGGTGATGGCATCGCCCGGTCTTAACCCCAGGCTTCGGGCTATATTCACCCCCACCATGGCCTCCGGCCGACTGGCCCGACTAGCTGGCCAGCTGCCCTTGACCTGCCACCAGGGATTGGTCTTTCTCACCTTTTCCGGCCGGATCCCGGTCAAAATCACCTTCTCGCCCCTAAGTTCCGTCAAAACATAAAGAAACGGAGCGAAGCCATAGAGCAAGGAGGAAAAAGGCGGCTTCTCCAACTTGGCCAGTTCCCTTTCCGACAAAAAGCTGGCCCGGCCCAGGGGGTTAAAATCCATACCAATATCTTTGGGATATAAAAAGAGGTTGGCCCCGTAAGCCCTGGCTTGCTTTTGCCATTTCTCACTGGAGCCCCAGAGCAATCCGAAAAAAGCGGAAACCAGGCAGGCCGCCATCAACACGGCCAGGGCAGCAACCACTCCCTTTCCCCGCCGTTGCCAGAGGGACCTGACTACCATGGTAAGGATCATTCCTCTCTCCTCAACCGTTCCGTAACCCGGTTATCGCCGGCAACTTGGATATCTGGCGAACCCCCATGACACTGCCCAATACCGCGACCCCCACTGAGATAATCAACACCGCCGGCAAAGTCCCTAGGCTGGGGCTGATCGCGGCGGCGAAGACCGCTTTTCCCAGAACCTTAGCCAGGAGGGAGCCCAGGAAAAACCCGGCCAGGCCGCCCAACAGACCGGCTAT
The DNA here is from genome assembly GCA_036446955.1 of Thermodesulfobacteriota bacterium. Lineage (GTDB taxonomy): Bacteria > Desulfobacterota > JAZFTZ01 > JAZFTZ01 > JAZFTZ01 > JAZFTZ01. Next base: position 3,178 of record JAZFTZ010000039.1, on the reverse strand, counting down.
GACGGCCTCTAACAGGAACTGAAGGAGTATCTGACCCTTGCTTGCTCCCAGTACCTTCATCAGGGTTATTTCGGCTTTCCTCTCCAGCACGGCACTGGTGACCGTGGTCATAATCGTAAAGACCACCGCGGCTAATCCGAGCACGGTCACCAGTATAAATATCCATCGCAGTTTGCTCAAAAATGCCGCCTCAGCCTCGGCCAGTTGCCGTACCGGCCTGGCCCTGGCTCCGGGAATGGCCTCCTCTATCTGATAAGTGATGGCTGAGAGGTAAGGGGAGCAGTACCAGCGCTCGAACTCCATCGGCGGCAATCTCTTGGGATTATCAGCCGCCCGCCGAGCCAGTTTGTCATCCGGCTTGACCAGCGCGCTTACCCGGACCGCGCCGACTTTACCGGGCAGGGAAAATATCCTCTGCGCCAGAGCCAGGTCGGTGAATATCTGACCCTCTTCCACCCCGCCGGTACTTAGCAGGCCCACTACCTTTAGGTTATACCCGCGCCCCTGGTAGCCGACCTTCAGGTTATCGCCGACCTTCAGTCCAAGTCCTTCGGCCAGCGATGTTCCCAAAACCGCCTCCTGGTAAGGTTGGTCAACCCACCGACCGTTAACCCGCCACCAGGGGGAGATTTTCTTCAAGCCAGTGGTTAACCTGGAACCGTCCTTCAGCTTGATCTCCTTCTCGTACCAACTGCCGACCAGCACCACCTTCCTGGTACCAACTTCCACCGGACCCTGCAGGAAAGGAGCAAAACCGACTATGTTGTGCTTCCAGAAGATCTCTTTCAGTCGGGGCAGGGTTGATACCTCCAGGTAATCGTCTCCGGAATAGGCCGAGTAGCTAAGCCCGCCGACCTCAACCACCAACTTGTCTGTCTTGGGGACGACCAGGATATTGGCGCCGAACTGCCTGAGCTCCTTAGCCATCCTCTCAGTGATGTTAAAGGAAACCGTGAGCAGAGTGGTTATCAGAGTACTGCCGGAAAGGATGGCGGCCACGGCCAATGCCAGTCGGCTCTTCCTCCCTTTGAGGGACTTCCACAGGATAAGGTGAAGCATCAATGATAACCTAGAACTTCTTCTTGGCCGCGACCAGGTCTTTTAAATCGACCACCAGCTTTCCGCCTTCCTGCTTAACGGAAAGCGGTATGGGATTGCAGCCGCCGGGCTGTCCTATGGTGGCGAAGTTTATCGGTGCATTACAGCTCTTGCAAATCACCACCCCGCCTCGCTGAAGATACCCCTTTAGCGGGCAGATCTCGCAAACGTCCAACGCGCTGGCCACCCGTCCATTCTGCTTGAGCAGGAAAAAACGCACCTGCTTATCTTGGATCTGAACCGAATATTTGTGCATCTTTCCTTCTTCCAGCTCAACCGCTTTAACCGTTACCCGGCCATCTGTGGGCTTTAGCTCCTGGGGCTCGGGGTCGTAGCCCCGCCTGACCGAAGCCACTAGCGATGTTGCCAGAAGGATGCTCAAGCCCACTGCCGTGATCGCGGTTGCCAGCCCCCACCTTTTTGCTCGCCTTTCTTCGGCCAATAGCTTGCGCCGCTTGGCCGCGGGGAGGTCGGCCGGTATCTGAATGCCGGTGCCGAAGCTATGCCACCACAGGGCAAGACCGGGAAAGAGGATCAATGCCACCAGGATAAGCCCTGAAGTGACTTCCCGGGTGAAAAACCCCACGATGGCCAGCTCCGTCCGATTGGTAGGAAGGAGTCCGATCTCGGAAAACTCGTGGATAGCGCCGGCCAGGAGCTTAAGCACCAGCAATAACAGCACCATGCCGGTTATTAAGAAAAAGTGGCGCAGGTTCACCCTCAGGCTGCCCCGGACCAATAGCGCGCCAAAGACTATCGCCAGAGCAATACCCAGGCCGCCCCCCAAGACGTTGTAGAGAGGATTGGACTCCACCGCTACCGAGAGGGCTGTCAAGAACAGCACCGTCTCCACCCCTTCCCGCAGAACCATAATGAAGGTGAAGACTAAGATGGGCAGCCCGGCCCTGCTTAATCCAGACCTGAGCCAACCGCGCGCTTGTTCTTGTGGCTCGGCGGCCAGCCTGTCCACCTTCTTCTCCAGCTTTTCCTTGAGGCCTCGGCCCGCGCTCCACATCCAGATAACCAGGGTGCCCACTAAAAGGGCAGCCGCCAGCATGGTTATCCCTTCCAGCAGTTCATTCTCCGCGTCCAGGCCGAGGCGGTAAAAGATGGCCGCGCCGGCAATGCTGAAGGCCACCGCCAGGCCCAGGCCAAGATAGACCGCGGGTCTTAACTGGTCCCGATCGGTTTTTCTTAGATAGGCGAGCACAATGCCCAGCACCAGGGCGACTTCGGTTCCCTCTCTCAGGGTAATAATTAAGGCTTGGATTATTGGAGCAAAAGGGTCCACTTTTACCCCTCCCCTTGAAACTGAAAATCAGTTTCAAAATACCAGGCCGCTTTGGCTTCTGTCAAGCCCTTTTTGGGGGAAAACCTTCTCTGGGGAAAACCCTTTAATTTCGGGGCCCCCGAGAAGCGAAGCTTCTTGGGGTGAGAGTAGGGTTCTCCCCAGTCCCCTTTCCTGAATTTTGAGTTATGTTTTGATTGGCGTTACTTGGCCAATCAAAACAGACCAGCCAGGGGTTAGGGGGTCCAGGGGGTGTGACCTAGGCCCCATATCAATAGGGTTAAGCCAAATTCTGTTGACCAGGGAGCAAGAAAGGTTGTAAAATGCGTTTGGCAGCTCCGGAGTAGCTCAATGGCAGAGCAGGTGGCTGTTAACCACTTGGTTGGGGGTTCAAATCCCTCCTCCGGAGCCAGAATTGTTCCTTATATTCCGCATAGTTAGCCCATTTATGGCCCATATGGCCTCACTCTCCAAAAACGCCAGGGACAGTAGACGGGACAGTAATCCCCCCTAAAACCCCATCGCACAGACCCTCGACCGCATCCCTCAGGTGGGCGGGGGAAAGGTGGCTGTATCTCAGGGTCATGGCTATAGTCTTATGCCCATGAGCTCCTGGATCGTCCTTAGTGGCGTGCCCTTCATAGCCAGCCTGGAGGCAAAGGTATGGCGGAGGTCGTGAAACCTGAAATCCTCAATCCCCGCCTGCTTAACCGCCCGCTTGAAAACTTTGTCCAGCCAGTAGAACCGCTGTCCCTTATCTGTTGTGAAAACATAAGGGGCCAGAACCTTCCG
>JAZFTZ010000038.1:0-2814 GCA_036446955.1 Thermodesulfobacteriota bacterium | reverse complement strand
GCGGTCATTCATACCGAGATTGTCCCTGGAGACAAGCTTAGCATCACCTTCGAGGCCAAGGGGGGAGGGAGCGAAAACATGAGCCGGCTGGCTATGCTCACCCCGGCTCAGGGCCTGGAAGGGGTTAAGAATTTCGTCGGTGATTCGGTAAGTAAGGCGGGCGGCAATCCCTGCCCCCCCATTGTGGTCGGCGTCGGTTTGGGAGGCACGATGGAGGTGGCCGCGTTGCTGGCCAAGAAGGCGGTTGTCAGGGAGCTGGGTAGGGTAAATCCCGACCCGGACCTGGCCCGGCTGGAGGAGGAGTTGCTGGAAAGGGTTAACGACCTGGGCATTGGCCCGCAGGGACTGGGCGGACGCATTACCGCGCTGGCGGTTCATATTGAGATTTTTCCCTGCCACATCGCCAGCCTGCCGGTGGCGGTCAATATAAACTGCCACGCTTACCGGCACAAGGAAGTGGTCCTTTAATCTTCAGGAGGCTTACCGTTGGCCGAAGCAATTAAGCTATCTGCGCCCCTATCAGATGAAGATGTGGAAAGACTTAGTATCGGTGACCGGGTTTTAATCAGTGGCCGCCTATACAGTGCTCGGGACGCGGCCCACAAGAGGCTGGTGGAGCTTATCGATAAAGGAGAGGAGCTGCCAGTGGATCTGGCCGGTCAAATTATCTACTTCGTCGGCCCCACCCCGGCCAAGCCGGGCCGGGCCATCGGCTCTGCCGGGCCTACCACCTCTTCCCGGATGGACCCTTACTCGCCCAAGCTCATGGCTTGGGGCTTGAAGGGGATGATAGGCAAAGGCCCCCGCTCTGAAGTGGTGCGGGAGGCGATGAAGAAGTATAAGTGTGTGTACATGGCTGCCGTAGGTGGAGCCGGTGCCCTTCTCGCCCGCTGTGTAACCAAAAGCGAGGTGGTAGCCTATCCTGAACTGGGGGCGGAAGCTATAAGGAAGCTTACCGTGGTACACCTTCCGGTGATTGTGGTTAACGATGTGCACGGGGGGGACCTCTTTGAACAAGGCACAAAGAGATATGCCCGAGGAAGTGGTTAGCGGTTAGCTGGTAAGATTGGTATCTTTGCTATGAGGTTAACCCGTGCCGGGTGGGGCTAAACGGGTTCGGTCAGGATGGGTCGGGTCTCCTTGAAATCAATCAGGGTAAGAAAAGGAGAAGACATTGGCAACCCCGAATAAGTTGACTGGAAATATCAAGACGGACTTTTCCTTGGAAGTGGCTGAGTTGGCTACCGGCTTATTGCTGATTGGCTTCTTGTGGACGCACATGATATTTATAGCCACCGTCATCTTGGGCTCGGATTTTTTCAATACTCTGTCTCGGTTAATGGATATAACTTACCTATCGTATATAGCTGTCCCCGCGGTTCCCCTTTTGATAATAATTCATATGGTGTTTGCTGCCCGGAAGGTTCCCATCCGCTTTCAGGAACAGCGCAAGGCCTGGGGTCTGGCCCGAGATATGAGGAGCTTCGAGATCTGGACCTGGATATTCCAGATAATAACCGGGGTAGCGATCTTGATTCTGGCCAGCGTCCACATATGGCTGGTCAGCGCGGATTATCCCATTCAGGCGGCGAAAAGCGCGGAGAGGATCGTCCAACTCCATTTTGTTATCTTTTACGTGGCGTTACTGATTTTTGGCGAATTACATGCGGGTCTCGGCCTCTATCGCCAGTTTGTGAAATGGGGATGGTTCAACCGGTGCTCCGTGAACAAGGTTATTAAGGTTATTGGTATCTTCATTGTTGGCCTGGGGATTGCAGCGCTGGTGATTTTCAGCCGTCTAGGAGGGGCACAATGAGCTTGCGGGATACTCATTTAACGGAGGTGTTAGTCATTGGTGCCGGACTGGCGGGAGAGCGTGCTGCTATCGAGGCGACCAGGCGCGGTTGTGAGGTGAGGATTCTGAGCTTGGTGCCTCCCCGCCGTTCTCATAGCACCGCGGCCCAGGGCGGAATGCAGGGTTCTCTGGCGAATTGCGCCAAGGGCTTGGGCGACAATCCCGATGTGCATTTTGCTGATACGGTTAAAGGAGCCGATTGGGGATGTGAACAAGATGTTGCCCGCCTTTTTGCAGATAATGCCGTTCGGGCCATACGGGAGTTAAACTATTGGGGCGTTCCCTGGAGCCGGGTAGTGGCCGGCAAGAGGACTTTGCCCGATGGTGAGGTGATAGAAGATCTAACCGAGAAGGGAGGGCTGATCACCGCCCGAGCCTTTGGGGCGACCACCTATTGGAGGACCTGTTACACTTCCGATGCCACCGGACACACCGTCCAGTATGCTATAGACAGCGTGGTTCTCGAGCTGGGCATACCCGTTCATGATCGGGTAGAGGTCATCTCCCTGATTCACAACGGTGAACGCTGCCTTGGCGCCATTGCCCGAGATTTGAGAACCGGCAATCTTTTGGTATATCTGGCAAAGGCCACGGTGATAGCCACCGGCGGTTATGGTCGTTTATATGGCAAATCCACCAACGCTGTGATCAATGAAGGAACCGGGATGAGTATAGCTTTGGATACCGGTCTGGTTCCTCTGGGGAATATGGAAGCGGTTCAATTTCATCCCACCGGTTTGGTTCCCAGCTGGGTTCTGATAACCGAAGGGGCTCGGGGGGACGGGGGCTACCTTCTGGATAAGAACGGGCACCGGTTCATGGTGGATTATGAGCCGGCAAAAAAGGAATTGGCCTCCCGGGATGTGGTCTCTAGACGGATGATGGAACACATCGGCAAAGGCTATGGCGTGGAAAGTCCCTACGGAGATTATCTCTGGCTGGACATCAGGCATTTGGGC
>JAZFTZ010000037.1:0-2954 GCA_036446955.1 Thermodesulfobacteriota bacterium | reverse complement strand
CAACCAAGTTTACCTGCTAGCTGGAGCATTTTCCGATTTTTGACCTATTAAATTAGCCGGATATAGCTGGCGGCGCTTGATTTAGTTAACGTGAGCTGACTTATTTCGAGGGGAATTATGTACGGTGAAAAGGAGATTAACAAGGTCTTAGCTAAGATCGATACTCAAACCCTGTTGGAGCTGGCCCTGGCTTTGGGCAATACCCCCAGCCCCAAAGGCTATGAAGCCGAGGTGGGCGATTTTCTCCACGATTGGCTGACCAAGGCGGGTTTTTCTCCGTTCAAGCAGGAGGTAGCCCCGGGCCGAAATAATGTAGTGGCTATCTTACCTGGCAGCGGAGGTGGCCGAAGCCTGATTTTCAATTCCCACCTGGATACCAGTATGTGGCGGCCTGAAGATCGCTGGATAATTGGCCCAGAGGAGTACCACTATAATCACGCCTGGGTGGAAGCTGGAAGGATACACGGCTCCGGGGTGGTCAACGACAAGGGCCCGCTGGCCGCTTTCGTTATCGCTGCCAAAGCGATAAAGGAAAGCGGGATAAGATTAAAAGGAAACCTGATTATCTCCGGCGTGGTGGGAGAGGTGGCCTGGGCACCCATTGATGAGTTTTATGATTCGAGATTACTGGGCCAGGGGAATGGCGCCCGGCACCTGATCGAGCACGGGGTGTGGGCTGATTGCGCGCTGGTGGCGGAGACCACCAGTTTCGGCCTTACCTGGGCCGAGTGCAGCACCGCGTTTATCAAGGTCACCATGCGCGGTAGGAGGGTTTACACCCCCTATTATACCTATACCGACGACCTGACCCAGCACCGCAATCCCATCTTGAAGATGAGCAAGATCGTGCAGGCCCTGGAAGAATTCGGCAGGCAGTTTTCCCAAAACAACCAGTACAAATTCGAGGCGGGCACCATAGTGCCCAAAATCGCGGTAGGAGCCATTCGCGCGGGCAATCCCTGTTCCCCCGCTGGCGGGCCGACTATCTGCAGCATATATATATCCGCGATGATCCCGCCTCTAATGGAGCCAGAGCAATTGTTGGCGGAGCTAAAAGCATTCCTGGATAAACAGGGAATGGAACTGGACATTCAGATGTACATGTTTATGAGGGGATATGTGGGCAAAAATATCGAACCATTGAAGCAGGCGATTGAAAAGGCCCATAACAGTATATTCGACAACAAACCCAAGCCTGTCTCGTCTCCGGTAACCAGCATGTGGCGGGACATTAATATCTTCAACGGAGCAGGCATCCCAGCCATAACCTACGGCCCGGGGACCGGCGTTGGCTCCTCTGAGGAGAGGATCCCTCACTTCACCATCGAGGATTTGGTCAACGCGGCAAAGGTGTATGCTTTGACCGGGTTGTTTGTCTGCGGTTAAACCTGTTCCGTTTCCGGTCAGGGGGAGTTTGGTGGGACCGACTTGATACATCAGACTCCAAATTATTTGTGAAGAATCACAAACAGGGCCACCACAAAAAAGGAGGAACGGTATGAGCAAACGTTATAGGATTTGGACCTTGGTTGTAGCCGTTACAGCCTTCGCTTCTCTGGTAACGGGTTTTACATCCACAACCCTGGGCTTGGAAAAGATGAAGGTCGGCAGCTCGGTCAAACTGAGCCCGATGTATAACTTACCCTTCGCAACCGCAGAGGAGCAGGGTTTCTGGAAGCAAAACGGGCTGGACGCGGAGCTGGTGACCTTTAAGGGTGGGGCAAAACTGTACCAGGGAATCGTGGCCGGTGCCGTAAACATGGGGATGAGTATGGCGGCCTCGGAGCTTCAGGCCAGGGCGAGTGGCGTGCCGGTGATAATTGTCTTCAACTTAAATGACAGCGAAACATTTGCCTTCTGGGTCAGGTCAGATAGCCGGAGAAAGAAACCCAAGGACGTTAAGGGAGCAAAAATCGGCGTAATGAGGCTGGCCGGTTCGGCCCATGCCTATGGCCGCATGGTGGTAAAAGAGCTGGGGTTGCAAAAGGAGGTCAAGTTCATATCTGCCGGCGGCATAAGGTCAAGCATAGCCTTGCTTCGGGCGGGCAAGACCGATATCGCGGTTCATCCCTACCATCAACTGGTAAAATTGTTGCTCAAAGGTGATGTGAGAAGGTTGTTAAAGGTTGATGACTATCGTCCCAGCAAGTGGACCTCCTATATCATCACCGCTAACCAGGGGTTTGTGAAAAAGAGTCCGGATATCGCCCGAAGGGTGGTAAAGGCGATGTTGCAGGCCTCCAAGTTTATAAGAGGGAATCGAGGCTGGACCAGCGCCAAGTTGAAACAGATGTTTGGCTTTTCTGATAAGGCGGCCGGGTTGGTATATGAACACCTGCAGTTCAGCCGGGACGGTAGGATCAGCCCGGAGGGCCTGGCGAATTTAAGTAAGTTTCTCATAGATTTCGGCATCGTCCCCGCGGACAAGATGCCTCCGGTGGATGAACTTTACACCAAGCAGTTCACTGGTTAAAGGGTCAAAGCTCACTGGTATGCCCTTGAAGCTTTCCCTAAGCTGAAACCTGATTTGCCCGGGGGACGGGGCCGTGGGTGTTATTGGGGAAAACCCTTTAAAAAGGGTTCTTCTCCAGCCCCCTTTCCTAAATTTTGAGTTATGTTTTGATTGGCGCGACTTGGCAAATCAAAACCTAGCCTCAAGTTTGGGAGGGGGGTAAGGGGACCCTTTACAAAGGGTTCCCCCCACAGAGGGCCCTGCGGCCCCCCCCCGGGGAAAAACTCAGGCTTTCTCCCACAACCAGCGCCTGGCCCTTCCTCTGAGAGTGTCATCCATGTCTCGTGACAAGATATCTAGATCGAGGTTTTTTCTTGAGCTGGACCGGGAAAAATGCTATTAATTAAAGATAGGTTTCTATCCTGCGGAGGAGAATAAGTATTGAAGAATGGTATTCACCCCGAATATTTCTTGGCTGCCGTTACCTGTGCCTGCGGTAACC
>JAZFTZ010000036.1:0-4382 GCA_036446955.1 Thermodesulfobacteriota bacterium | reverse complement strand
ATAAGTCCTCCCCTCCGGGCGTCCCGGGTGCCGCCTCCCTTGCTAATGAACAGCGTGCCGCCATCCTCACCCTGCAGGCCGTTCACCAGATACAACTCATAGTTGACATGAAAATCCTGAAGGGCCTCCTGGCCCAGGGCTTTCCCCAAAGAGAAGTTACCAAACAGGCCGCCTCCCGCTTCGCTATAGGTGCTGGGTATGATACGCCGGGCCACCAAAGGCCGGGTTACCAGGTCGCGAATGGGGCCGTCGTGCAGCAGGTTGAGTCGGCCCAAAGGGAGAAGGACGACGCCGGCCCGGAGATTAAGCCCGCCGAAGAACTTATAATCAAGGGCCGCATACTCCAGCTCTATCTCCTGGGCGCCATGCTCGAACTCCAGCTCGGTGGCAAAAGAGAGCGCATCGCTGATGTCCGAGGCGACAAGTAGGATGGTCCTGTGCAGATCGAACCCGCTGGTGCCGTCAAACGACCCAAACCCTAAGTCGGGGCGAGCTTTTGCGGAGTCAAAATCTTTAAACTCCAGCTCAAAGTATCCGCCCACTACCGTCCTCTGGACCAAACTTTGAAGCATATAACGCTGTCGTTCCGCCCGGACCCGTTCCTTGACCCGAACCCGCTTCTCCCGGACCTCCTTTTCCGCGGTTACCTCCAGCATCTGCCGGAGGCGAGTCAACTCTGCCTCCAGGTCCGATAGGCGTTGCCCTATCTGCTCGCTAGTCATCTCCTGCCTTTCCACCTCGGCGGGCAGCTTGGGCAACTGGCCTTGAGCCAGTGTAACCACCGTCAGGCTGAAGACAAGGGGAACAATGAGGAGCAAGACTTTTTTCATACTAGATCTCCTTGATGGTTAAGAAATTGGAAATCAATTTCACCTAGTCCAGAAAAAAATAACTACCCTAGGCGCAGCAGGTCTTCCAGCGCTTCCTGCACGAACCTCCTCAAATAGTTGCGGTAGTTGCGGGCCAAGACCAGGTTGCTTATGTTAACCCGCCGGGGTTTCAGCTGGCGGGACCAGATGATTTTCCCGCTTTGGTGCAGGGAGAAGTTGGCAGCCATGACCACGGTTGAGGAGGTAGTCAGGTAACTAGCATCCCAGTAGAGAAGGGTGGTGAGCAAGAGCGCGTCCGCGCCCAGGGCCCGAGCCACCTTTTCCGTGTCCTGGTCAGTAAGAGGTGGAGCAAATTCCTCTAACCGGGCATCGACCGTGCTCAGGGGTAGTGCCGGGTAACCCTGGCTAATGAGCCTATCCTGGATCTCCTCTCTCAAGGCCTGAAGAACTCTCTGGCCCTTGTCGCCAACCCGGGATTGGAATATCCTGGAAGGCCGAAACAAGTTGTAATGCTGAGGATAATCGAGTTCTTTGCCCGTTCCATTGACTACGGGCAGGACGGCCACCAGCCCCATGGTGCCGGACACCGGCTGGAGACCCTGACAGGCGGTAGCTGCCCAGGTCAGAAGCCCCAGTCCGATCAGTGATACTAACCAGCGGGCCCGGGGCTTGGCTCTCCATTTCTTATCAGTAACCAAATCAGGCATTCAATCACCTCCTTGAGCCAACCGCTTGGTGGCTGGTATCTCTTGTTTGTATTTGGCCGCCAGGGGGCAAGAGCCGAAATAATGAAGACGAAAATCATTTTCATTTTCAATAACCCGTTTGTTATCTCCTTGTCAAGAAAAAAATTCGCCTTGGGGCCATTTTTTTCTTAATCAGGTTTGTCGGTTGCAGCTTTAACTTCCAGGGAGGGTTCAGGCTGAGCAAGCAATCCCATTCTGGCTAGGCTTACTAAGTTGCCAGTCAGAGACGATATTGGGGGTTAGCTTCTTGTGACACTCCACGCATACCCGGGCCCAGGCAGCTGAGGCAAAAAGGATTGGGCCAAGATAGTAATAATTGTTGGGAAGGTAAGTAGTCGCATATTTACCCTCCCTTATTAGTTTGTAAATAAAATCTCTTTGGGAGACCGGTGGATTATCGAAATGGGTTGGTATATCCCTCGAATTTGTGGAGTTATCTTAAAGCCTATGACGCACCCGGAGGGTTAGGAGGTTGAATCCTTGGCCTCGGGTCGAGATGTCTTATTACTGTGAAGAGGCAAGGTTTGAACCTCGCCGGCCTTTTTCTCCTCCCCCATCCGGCACATACCGTTCAGGATAGCCCCTTCATCCACAATCAGGCTCTTGGTAGTTACGTCGCCGTATAGCGCACCCGGCTTGTGAATCTCCAGCCGGCTTTTGGCATCGACGTTACCGCGCACAGTGCCGGAGATGATTACCACGTCGGCAGAGATGCGGGCCTCAATACGCGCGGTCTCTCCCACCACCAGGGTGTCGGAGGCGGATATATCGCCTTTGAACTTTCCATCGAGGCGCACCATCCCCTGGAATATGAGTTTACCCTCGAATTCGGTTCCGTCCCCCAGGACGGCATTCACCTGATTATTCCGGGATGCGCCCTTACTTCGGTCTCGTTTAAACATAATAACCTCCTTCAGCCCGCTCTCAATACCTCGATGATTCGGTCCAATTCTTCCTGGGAATAATACTCGATCTCGACCTTTCCCTTTTTCCCTTGCCAGGATATTCTGACCTTGGTGCCCAGGCAACGCCTCAGCTCTTCTTCGATAAAGGTTAAATGGCCGTCCAGTTCATCCCTTTTCCTTTTGGGCCGCTTGGGTCTGGTCAATTGCCTGGCTCTTTTTTCTGCCTCTCGAACTGATAATCCCTGAGAGATAATTTCTTCTCTCAGTCTGTTTAAGAACTCGGTGCCATCCAGAGATAGCAGCGCGCGCGCATGGCCCTCAGTGACCTGGCCCTGGGCCAGGTCCTGCTGGATAGATTCTGGAAGTTTCAAAAGCCTCAGCCGGTTGGCCAAAGTGGAGCGGTCCTTGCCCAACCTTTTGGCCAACTCCTCTTGAGTATGCCCAAATTCACTGATAAGGCGTTGGTAGGCATAAGCCTCCTCGATGGGGTTCAAATCCTCCCGTTGCAGGTTCTCCACCAATGCCAGCTCCAGTTGGTCCAGTCCATCCGCCTGGCGGACGATGACCGGTACCTGACCGAGGCCAGCCATAATAGCGGCTCGCCACCGGCGCTCACCACTTATCAGCTGGTACGTGTCATCAACTTCACTGACCAGCAGCGGCTGAATAATACCTTTTTCCTTTATGGACTGGGCTAGTTCGGCCAAGCCCTCCTGACTCACCCCTCGGCGGGGTTGATGAGGGTTGGGCTTGATGAGGTTGACATCTACTTGAAGTACTGCCCTTTTTTCGCTGGGCTCGGGGAAAAGTGCGGTCAGGCCCCGACCTAGTGCTTGGTGTGATTTGGTCATCTGCTAGACACCTCCTTAATTCCGTTCCGGTGGGCAATCTCTTCAGCCAACTGCCGGTAACTCTCTGCACCTTTACAACGGGGGTCGTAAATAATGATAGGCTGGCCATAGCTGGCACTTTCGCTCAACCGTACGTTTCGCGGGATTATCGTCTGAAACACCTGGTCGGCGAAATGTTGTCTCACTTCCTGAGCAACTTGATGCGACAGGTTGTTGCGGGGGTCAAACATGGTTAGCACTACACCCTCAAGCCGGAGGCTAGGGTTGAGAGAGTTGACCACCAGCTTCAAGGTCTCAGTAAGTCGTCCCAATCCCTCCATGGCGAAGTATTCACATTGCAACGGAATAAGGACAGAATGAGCCGCGGTCAGCGAATTTATCGTTAACAGTCCTAACGAAGGAGGGCAATCTATTATCAGTAAGGAGTACTGGTCGGCTATTGGCCTGAGCACCATCCTGAGGCGTCGCTCCCGATAAGGAAGGGAAACCAACTCGATTTCCGCGCCGATAAGGTCGATACCAGCCGGCACCAGATCCAGGTTTTTCACCGGACCGGGTACTATCACCTCCTTCAGTCCCAGTTTGCCGATTAACGCCTGATAAACATTTTTCTCCTTCTGCTCGGTATACCCCAGTCCGCTGCTGGCGTTTCCTTGAGGATCAAGATCGATGAGCAAGGTCTTAACGCCCACCTCCGCCAGACAGGCAGCCACATTTATGGCGGTGGTGGTCTTACCCACGCCCCCTTTCTGATTGGCAATTGCTATGATCTTTCCCATTTGACGACCACGGACCAATTTTTTTAACCAATTACCACATAAGCGCAAATTTTCAAAGCAAAAAATCAATTGCGGGGGAAACCCTTTGTAAAGGCTTCCCCCTAAACCTTACCTAGAAACCCTCAATATAGCGATCTGGCGGGTATCGCCGGTGAATGGTAGGTTCAACTTGTGCACCCGCTGCACTTGCAGGTCCAGATCGAGTCGTTGCAATTCTTCCAGCTCCTTTGCCAGGCCTGGGCCCTTCATGGCCAGTATTACCCCCTCGGCC
>JAZFTZ010000035.1:0-3416 GCA_036446955.1 Thermodesulfobacteriota bacterium | reverse complement strand
TGAATAGCCAAATATACCAGGGAGATATAAACCTGTCAAGCAAAAATGGCCTTAGCTTGGGCGTGTGACTCAGATAGGACATGGTCTAATTACAGTTGGTGCAGAGTCAAAGAGGTTTACGGTAGCTACCTATGGAAGTGGCTTGACCACTTAAAAAAGTAAGTGGGCCACATAAAAAAGGAGAGCTTCAATTAAGGGTAATCTGGTTTTGGTCCGACCATATAAAAAAAAGAGGAGCAAGGGAAGTAGAGGAGTTTGAGGCGTACAGAAGTTGTCAGAGCCAGGCACTATTTGTGCTTGAAATCTAGCCAGCCCCCAATTCTATATAGCTATCTTCACAGGGCCCCTATATGCCAGCAACTCTAATTTTTAAGATGGCACTATAATTGGGGGCAGGTCAAGTCTATCACTGTGCCGGCAGCGGGGCCGGTTTAACCTTCATTAATCCCCTTACCTAGCTGGCCCTTCCCCGGCCATTTCTCATGATCGAGGAGACCGATGACACCATCCACACAATACAGGATTCCGGAGCAGAGGTGTAATTTGCCATCCAAGCGGGCAGGCATGAGAGCCGGTGCTTATTCTCTTGCTAATCATATTCCCCCGTTCCATCGGAGGGGTCATGATCCCTGTAGTGGCATCTCAAATAACAGGCCCCGGCAAAGGTCCCTCTATCCTCGAATCTAAATTCGCCTTTGCTATTAGGAGAGGCAACACTGGTGTCAAAGTTTATGAGGTGGTTTTGCGTTGTCACCCCATGAGGATCATGGCAAGCCGTGCAGGGAATATTTTCCCTATCTATATGCCTGTCATGACGCTTGAAGCTATCGTTACTGAGGATGGAGTCGCGGTCATGACATTTGTAACACAGGGCATAGATCTCGGCGCTTTCCCTACTACGCCACCCAGTGGTTAAGTCCAGCCTCCTTTCCAGGATAGGCCGATAAATGGAGCCATGAGGTCCATTGGGGCCCGAGCCACCTGCGCCAGGCCCCTGGTTGTTGTTGTGGCAGTCGGTGCAGTAAATCACACTGGAAGTCGTATAAGGGGGAAGCAGGCTGGGTACGTTGGGGTTTTTCCCGGCCCCGGCCACCGGATGGTAAGAGGCGTTTGAAGTGTTGAACTCCAGCCGGGTGTTGGTCTGGTCGAAGTGTCGGTTTATGAGCGGTGCGCCACTGTTACTATCACCGTGACAGCGGAAACAGAGCTCGTACAGATAATTGATGGGCTTCACTGGTGCCCCGGCCAGGTTTATCCCACCCACTCCTGCCTGCCTGCCGGAAGCATTGGGGGCACTGGCCGGTGAGTCATTGGCTGCGTGGGGGTTGTGGCAGTCCTGACACTCCACGTGTCGGGGCGAGCTGCCCGGATCCTCAGCCGCGTCATGGACTCCAGTAGTGGATGCGACGGGATGGACATAGGATTTATCAAACTCGCTCTCTATATTCTTGGCGGCTACATTGCCGTTGTGGCAAGGATAACAGTTGTTCTCTTCGATAGGATAGTTTAGAAGCCTATGGATACCGCCCGCAGAATGGGGGCGATGGCAGTTCTCGCAGGCGTTGTCGGCAACTGTAGTGTAGTTAGTGTGTGGCCAGGGGTTCGTGCCCTGATCGTTCCAGCCCTTGGTTGAGGAGCGGTGGCTGCTATTCTGCCAATAGCTCTTTACGTGGCAGGTCCGGCACAGGGCGGACGCGACGTTGTCCACCCTCAAGAAGCTGCCGTACTGGTCATCGTGGGCGTCGTGGCAGCTCGAGCACTGAAGAAGACCGTTGGAATCCAGGCGGACGGAGCCCGTCAGGTTAGCGGGATCCTCCAGTTCTCCATTGGCCGCGGCAAACAGCGTATTATCATAAGCGAAAGAGATGGGGTGGTCATCAGAGAGGTCTATTCCCAGCTTGGCTGTACCCTCGGGCATGGTGGTGATATCCCCGGCCATGGTGATGGGGCCCGGGGTCAAAACGAGCCCCAGAGCAATGGTTCCATCATGACAGGAAAGACATAGCTTGGAAGCGCCGCTGGGCTGTCCAAACGTGGCCTTGGCAGTGGTAGACGAATAGGTGGTGTAGCTAATTCCACTAGAGAGGCTCCGGTTCCACAGAGGCCGGTTCTGCCCCACATTGTGCGGGGCATGGCAGAAGATACATATCTGGGTCTCCGACTCGGCCTTCGCCGTTCCAGGCCCGGCGGCCGAGAGGTTGTGCTTGCTGTCGACTATGCTTAAAGGGTAGGCGGAGCCGGCCCCAACCAGGGTAAAGAAAAAAGCCAGTATCGCGGCCAATCTTCTCATGGCTGCCCTTCCCTGAGAAACTTAAAAATCTGAACTCTCTGGTTGTAGGAATCAGCCACGTATATGTAGTCCCGACTATCGATATAGATACCCGTGGGAAGCCAGAGCTCCCCTGGCTCATGTCCCGGGGCACCGAAAGAAAGTAGCAGTTTCCCCTCTCGATTGAAAATCTGTACAGCATCGAACATGCTATCCACCACATATATGTGGCCCCGAGAGTCGACGGCCACTCCCTTGGGGTGGCTAAATTCTCCCATGCCGTCCCCATGTCGGCCAAAGAAGCCGAGGAGCTTGCCCTGAGGGTTGAAGAGCTGGATGCGAAAGTTCATGGTGTCGGTTACGTAAATCACCCCTTTGCCGTCCAGGAAAATATGCGCGGGATAATTGAAACGGCCAGGTTCTGTCCCCCGCCCCCCCCAGCGGAAGATCTCCTTGCCTGAAAGATCCAGAGCTACAAGCTCGTGACTGGCGCTGTCCAGCACATATAGGCGTTGCCTGAGGGAGTCGACCGCAATGCCTGTTGGCCGGATCAGGCGTCGATGGCCAAACACGGCTTTCAGCTTTCCCTGCCGGTCAAAGCAAAAGACCTTGCCTGCGGCTGAATCACTTACGAAAAGGTCTCCCTTATTGCTCATGGCCAGGCCTATGGGGGAGCGGAAGCCCTCAGCGGGTCCCTTGATTTGCCAGTATTTATTGCTATCTAAGTTGAAGACATGCACCAGGCGAGCAGAAGGGTCGGCTACAAACAGCTTCCCTTCGTGGTAAACGATCCCGTACGGCCTTATCATTCGCCTGAGTTTTTGCCCGGCAAACAACCCCAGCAGCCGGTCAAAGAAGGAGCGGTTGATCCCCAGGTCCTCGGGCCGGGCCACCGCACGAACAAATTCGATGCGGGGCCTGTCAGGCGGAGAAGGCCAAACCAACCGAGGGTTTTCATCAACTGAAATCCCCTGCCTCACTCCGACGCATCCGATCAACCAAAGGCTGATACTGGCCAGCACGGTTACCCAGAGGATAAAAAATAGCCTATTCATCAGCCCTATTTAACCTTACCTTCGCCTTTTTGTAAACACCGTGAAAGGCCGGTGGAAGCGAACGAAGATGAAATTACGATCCTGTTGCTGTC
>JAZFTZ010000034.1:0-7712 GCA_036446955.1 Thermodesulfobacteriota bacterium | reverse complement strand
ATTAGAAAGGCAGTGGAGACCCTGTTTTCCGTGCGGGTGGTCAGGGTTCAGACCATAAGTAAGGCGGGCAAGATGGTCCGGGTAGGCCGGAACCAAGGGAAACGGCCTAACTGGAAAAAGGCGGTGGTGACCCTGGTAGAGGGAAACAGCATCGAGTTCTTTGAAGGGGTCTAAAGTTAGAGGATGATTCCATGTCGTTGAAGAAATACAAACCGGTAACCCCATCGCGGAGGTTTTTTACCGGGTCAGACTTTAAGGAGATAACCCGTAGCTGGCCGGAGAAGAGTCTGCTCGCGCCGCTGAAACGCTCGGGCGGTAGAAACGCTTGCGGGAGAGTCACCGTTCGCCACCGGGGCGGCGGCCATAAGCGGCTGTATCGAATTATTGATTTCAAGCGCAATAAATGGGGGGTGCCGGCTAAGGTGGCCACTATAGAGTATGACCCCAATCGCTCCGCCCGGATTGCTTTACTCCATTATAGTGACGGTGAAAAGCGGTATGTATTGGCGCCTCAGGGACTGGCGGTGGGGGATAGACTCCTATCCGGACCCGATGCCGAGATCAAGGTGGGACATGCCTTGCCGCTTAAGAATATTCCCTTGGGCAGCCTAGTACACAATGTTGAACTGAAACAGGGCAAAGGCGGCCAATTAGTCCGCGGGGCAGGTAGCTCCGCGCAAATATTGGCCAAGGAGGGTAGCTATGTCCAATTGAGGATGCCCTCGGCTGAGGTTCGGGCAATTCATCAGGACTGTATGGCTACCATCGGCCAGGTGGGTAATCTCGATCATGAGAATATCTCTTTGGGCAAAGCAGGCCGCTCCCGGTGGCTGGGAAGGCGTCCCCGTGTTCGAGGGGTGGCGATGAACCCCGTCGATCACCCGCTTGGCGGTGGCGAGGGGAAGAGTTCCGGTGGACGGCCGGCCTGCTCTCCCTGGGGTAAGATAGAGGGCAAGAAGACACGGTTGAAACATAAGCCCAGCGACCGTTACATTGTTAAGCGCAGAGAGAAGAAGAAGAAAGGAAGGTAAATGCCGCGCTCCATAAAGAAGGGTCCTTTCGTGGACGCCAAGCTGCTTAAAAAGGTAGAGCGTGCTATGTCCGAAGGCAAGAAGAGCGTGATCAAGACCTGGTCGCGCCGATCCACTATTCTTCCCGATATGGTGAGCCTTACCTTCGCCGTTCATAATGGCAAGAAGTTTATTCCCGTGTTTATCACGGAGAATATGGTTGGGCATAAGCTGGGGGAGTTTTCTCCCACCAGGGTATTCATTGCTCACTCGGGAGATAGGAAGACCAGGATCAGAGGGAGATGATGAAGGGCTATGGGTATAGAGGCTAGAGCTAGGGCGAGGTTTTTGCGGTTAAGTCCACGCAAGGTTAGACTGGTGGTCGAGTTGGTTAGGGGCAAGCGGGTGCCTGAAGCGCTGGCGCTTCTTTCCCTGTGCCGAAAGGCGGCCGCCAAGCCGGTCAGGGCAGTGATAAGATCAGCGGTAGCTAATGCTTCTCAGGGGGAGAGGGTGGATGAGGAGATGCTGAGGATAAAGCAAGCTTATGTTGATCCCGGCCCCTCTCTGAAAAGGTGGAGGGCCCGGGCCATGGGCCGAGCCGCCCGGATATTGAAGCGCACCAGCCATGTAACTGTGGTGGTAGAGGAAATTTAAGGAGCAGCAATGGGGCAAAAGGTAAATCCTAAGGGGTTCCGCTTGGGCATAATTAAAACCTGGGACTCCCGCTGGTATGCGACCAAGCATTATGCCCGCTGGGTGGTGGAGGATACCAGATTGAGACAACATATAAAGCAGAAGCTATTCCACGCCCAGATTTCAAATATCGAGATCGAGCGGGTGGCCGGCCGGGTGCGGGTGACGATTCACTCCTCCCGACCGGGGATCATCATCGGGAAGAAAGGGGGCGAGGTAGAAAACCTGAAGAACGAGCTCCAAAAGATTACTGATAAGGAGGTAACGGTTAACATCCAGGAAGTGCGTCGGCCGGAACTGGATGCCCAGTTAGTTGGAGAGGGGATAGCCCTTCAGCTGGCAAGGCGGGTGTCTTACCGTCGGGCCATGAAAAGGGCTGTTCAGCAGGCCATGCGTCTCGGGGCTCAAGGTATCCGGGTCAGTTGCGCTGGTCGTCTGTCCGGTGCTGAGATGGCTCGCCGGGAGTGGTACCGGGAGGGAAGGGTCCCTCTGCATACCTTGAGGGCGGACATTGATTACGCCACCGCGATCAGCAAAACTACCTATGGAATAATCGGGGTCAAGGTCTGGATTTATAAAGGGGACGTAATGCCCCAGGACCAAGCAGCAAGCTAAGGCGGGAAAATGCTAGAGCCGAAGAAGGTAAAATATCGAAAGCGTCAGAAAGGGAGGAATAGAGGGACCGCCTATCGTGGCAGCAGCTTGACTTTCGGCGATTTCGGTCTCAAGGCGTTGGAGCCATACAGGTTAACCGCTCGCCAGATCGAGGCGGCCAGGGTGGCCCTTACCCGCCACATAAAGCGTAGCGGTCGGGTGTGGATACGGGTATTTCCGGATAAACCCATTACCACTAAGCCGGCGGAGACTCGCATGGGAAAGGGAAAGGGCAATCCATCCGGTTGGGTGGCGGTGGTAAAGCCGGGCCGCATTCTCTACGAGATGGAAGGGGTTGCCGAGGAAGTAGCCAGGGAGGCGCTTCGCCTGGCCAGCCATAAGCTGCCCATTGCCACCAAGGTGGTGGCCAGAGGTAGGGTATGAAACCAAGCGAACTGCGCGCGCTCTCTGATGACGAGCTTCGGCGAAAGGAAGATGATCTGGCTCAGGAGTTGTACAACTTGCGCTTCCAGCGGGCGGTGGGTCAGTTGGCAAATATCGCCCGGGTGAAGCAGGTCAAAAGGGATCGGGCTAGAGTCAAAACCATTCTGGTAGAAAGAAGGAGAAAATCGTAGTGGCACAGCCGACGCCTGGGCAAAGAAGGCTTAGAAAGAGTTTCGTGGGCTTGGTGGTCAGCGATAAGATGGCTAAGACCGCGGTGGTCAGGGTGGAACGATTGGTTAAACATCCCCGGTACAAGAAGACGGTGAGGAAGTTTTCCAAGTTCAAGGCCCATGACGAGGAGAACCAGTGCCGCCTGGGTGATTGGGTGGCTATCGTCGAGACCAGGCCGTTGAGCCGAGAGAAACGTTGGCAAGTTCGCCAGATATTAAGACGGGGGCAAACTGCTGGGAATGAAGGATGATTCAACAACAGACTATGCTTGAAGCCGCCGATAATACCGGCGCCAAGAAGATGAGATGTATAAAGGTCCTGGGCGGGACCAGGCGAAGGTACGCCTCGGTGGGGGATATTATCGTGGTTAGTGTGAGGGAGACTATTCCCAACTCCAAGGTAAAAAAAGGGGAAGTCCACCGGGCAGTGGTGGTCAGGACCAGGAAAGAGGTGCGGCGTCCGGACGGTTCCTATATAAAGTTTGACGTTAACTCGGCGGTGTTGATAAATAACCAGCGAGAGCCCATGGGCACTCGCATCTTCGGGCCAGTAGCCAGGGAGCTCAGAGCAAAGCGATTTATGAAGATTATATCCTTGGCCCCGGAGGTGCTTTGATGATAAAGACGCACGTGAAAAAAAATGATCTGATCGAGGTAATCGTCGGGACGGAGAAGGGGAAAAGGGGAAAAGTGCTCCGGGTCATCCCGGAAAAAGGCCGGGTATTGGTGGAAAAAATTAAGCTGGCAAAACGTCACGTCCGCCCCTCGGGCGCCCGGGCCCAGAGCGGCATTATTGAGAAAGAGGCGCCGTTGGCCATCTCCAATGTTATGGTGGTATGCGGCAAATGTGACCGGGCCGGCCGAGTGGGAAGAAGAACCCTGGTCGATGGTAAGAAGGCTCGATATTGCCGCAATTGCGGTGAGTTGCTCTAGGATTGAGGCTGGCTATGTCCCGACTGATGGAAAGATATCGGAAAGAAATCATCCCCGCATTGATGAAAGATGGGGAGTACAAAAATGTTATGGAAGTACCCAAGCTGTCCAGAATCGTGGTGAATATGGGGCTGGGAGATGCGATAAACAATATCAAGATACTGGACCGGGCGGTAGTGGAGTTGGCGCAAATAACCGGTCAGAAGCCGGTGGTAACAAGGGCACGAAAGTCGATCGCTAGTTTTAAGCTGCGCGCCGACATGCCCATTGGCGCCATGGTTACGCTGCGCAAAAAGAGGATGTACGACTTCCTGGACCGCTTGATCAACATAACTTTGCCGCGCGTCAGGGATTTTAAGGGTGTTTCCCCGGATTCATTTGATGGCCACGGCAATTACACCTTGGGGTTAAAGGAACAGATCATCTTCCCAGAAGTGGATTATAGCAAGGTAGAGAAGGTCAAGGGGATGAACATCACCCTGGTAACTACTGCCCGAACCGATGCCCAAGGTCAAGAGCTTCTGGCCCGGTTGGGGATGATGTTCAGGAGATAGAGGGCTTAAGTCTATGGCTAGAAAGTCTCTGGTGGTTAAAGCTCAACGAGTTCCTAAATTCAAGGTCAGGGGGTACAACCGCTGCCCATTGTGTGGAAGGCCGCGCGCGTTCTATCGCAAATTCGGCATATGTCGAATTTGTCTTAGAGACAGGAGTTTAAGAGGAGAAATTCCTGGGGTTATCAAGTCTAGCTGGTAAATGAGGAGCTGTTATGTTCACTGACCCTATAGCCGATATGCTGACCCGGATACGCAATGCGGGTCGGGCGAGAAACGACCGGACCTCCATGCCCTTGTCTCGAATAAAATTAGAGATCTGCAAAATCCTCAAGGAGACGGGCTATATTAAGAATTTTCGCATTAGTCGGGAAAATGTATTTCCTGAGTTGACCATCTTCCTCAAGTATGAGGTTCGAGGGGAAGGTGTCCTCTCCGGTCTCAAGCGGGTTAGCAAGCCCGGGCTGAGGACCTATGTGGGCAAGAACAAGATCCACAAGGTGCTAAGTGGCTTTGGGATAACCATCTTATCCACTTCCAAGGGGATTTTGACTGGAGAGCAGGCTAGGCAGGCGGGAGTGGGTGGTGAAGTGCTGTGCAACATTTGGTGAGGTTGGGGAAAAACCGATGTCCAGATTAGGCCGATTGCCGGTGGAATTTGCTAGCCCGGTCAAGGTAGCTCTCAAAGACGGCACCTTGACCGTGGAGGGACCGCTGGGGCGCTTGGCGCAAACTATTCCTCCCGAGGTTGAGGTTGAGCTGGCTGAAGGAAGTCTCTTGGTCAAACGGTTGAATGATAGCAGGCGTTCCCTGATGATGCAGGGTTTAATGCGAAGTCTGGCGGCCAGCCTGGTCAAGGGTGTTAGCATCGGGTTCGAAAAGGTATTAGAGATCTCCGGGGTCGGTTTCCGGGCGGAAGTAAAAGATGAGAAGCTGACCCTACATTTGGGTTTTTCAAAACCGGTGGTCTATCCCCTGCCCAAGGGGGTCAAGGTCACGGTCGAGAGGCAGAACCGGTTGACCATACGGGGAGCGGATAACCAACAGGTTGGTCAGGTGGCCGCGGATATTCGAGGTTTCAAACCACCGGATGTTTATAAAGGAAAAGGGATCAGATATGCCGGTGAGGTGGTTCGGCGGAAGGTAGGCAAGGCGGGAGTTAAATAGTGCTTCTCCAAAAAGTTAAAGCCAGGATAGCCAGAAAAAGAAGGGTGAGGAAGAAGGTCAAGGGCGACCGACAATGCCCCCGATTGTCTGTCTACATCTCCAACCGGCACATCTATGCCCAGGTGATTGATGATGTGAGCGGCATGACTCTGGCGGCGGTTTCTAGCTTGAGTCCTGAGATCAGGGATCAGGGAAAGCGGACCTGCAATTTGGACGCGGCTAAGAAAATCGGTCAACTGATAGCTGATAAATGCTTGAGCAACAATATGAATACGGTGGTGTTTGACCGTAACTGTTTTCTCTTTCATGGTCGGGTTAAGGCCCTGGCCGACGAGGCCCGGGCTAGCGGGCTTAAATTTTAGGAGGAGTGTTTGCCAAAAATCAATCCTGATGAATTGGAGCTTACGGACCGAGTGGTTCGTATAAACCGAGTGGCCAAGGTGATGAAAGGGGGGCGGAGGTTCTCCTTCAGTGCCTTGGTGGTAGTGGGCGACGGGGCTGGTCACGTAGGCGCGGGATTAGGAAAGGCTGGCGAGGTTCAGGAGGCGATAAGAAAGGGCACCGAGAAAGCGAAGAAGAACCTCGTGGAGATACCTATTATCAATGGCACTATTCCCCATGAAGTCCTCGGTAAGTTCGGAGCTGCCCGGGTGATCTTTAAACCGGCCTCCCCAGGAACGGGGGTGATCGCTGGGGGACCGATTCGGGCTGTTTTGGAGATAGTCGGTGTAACCAACGTGTTGACCAAGTCATTGGGAAGCAACAACGCCAAGAATATGGTTTCGGCCACCCTGAATGCTTTTTCTCAGCTTAAGGATCCCAGCAAGCTGAATATGAGGAAGGGCAAAGGGAGTGCTGACCGGGTGGTAGAGGAAGGGATAGCCTGATGGCAAGGGAGTTGGAGATAACCTTGGTTCGTAGCCCTATCGGCCGCATTCAGCGGCAAAGGCGCACTCTGGTTGGCTTAGGCCTTACTAAGTTGAACAAGACCGTGCGCCGGGAGGATACCCCGGCGATCAGGGGTATGGTTGCCAAGGTCTCACATCTAGTTAAGGTTAAGGAGATAGATAGCAATTGACAAACGACCTGGGGCTTATAGGGCCCAACCAACGAGCCAGCAAAGAGCCTAAGCGGCTGGGCCGAGGTCCAGCCTCGGGCCACGGCAAGACTGCGGGCCGAGGACATAAGGGCTCAGGTGCTAGGAAAAGTGGTAATATGCCAGCCTGGTTCGAAGGCGGGCAGATGCCCTTATCGAGAAGAGTTCCTAAGCGGGGGTTTAGGAATCCGTTTAAGAAACAGTATGCCTTGGTTAAGATCTCCCAACTGACCCGCTTCCCTGAGGGTGCGGTGGTTGACATGGAATCGTTGCAGGCCGCCGGACTGATAGGGAAAAGGGCCGAGCTGGCCAAGTTGCTGGGGGATGGGCAAATCGACAAGCCGATAACCGTTAGGCTCCACAAGATAACCCGAGGGGCGAGGAAGAAGTTGGAGGCCGCGGGCGGCAGCGGTCAGGAGATCAACTAGTGCGGGAAGGCCTGCAAAACATCGCCAAGATCCCGGAGCTGAGAAAGCGGGTTTTGTTCACCATCGCAATGCTGGCGGTGTATCGGGTGGGCGCCCACATCCCCACCCCGGGGATAGACGGCCAGGCCTTGGCTGCCTTTTTCGCCCAGGCCGAGGGCACCCTGTTTAGCTTTCTGGATATGTTCTCCGGGGGTGCTTTGGGAAGGCTTACCGTCTTCGCCCTGGGAATAATGCCCTATATAAGTGCATCAATTATCTTGCAACTGATGACGGTGGTAGTGCCCCATTTGGAAAAGCTTTCCAAGGAAGGGGAGATGGGGCGCAGGAAGATAACCCAGTACACCCGTTACGGGACGATTGTCCTGAGCATCATCCAAGGCCTGGGAATAAGTTTCGGGCTGGAGTCGATGCAGGGCCCGGCGGGGGAGATGATCGTGTCTAATCCCGGTTGGAACTTCAGGATAATAACCGTGATCACGCTGACCTCGGGCACCGCCTTCATCATGTGGCTGGGGGAGCAGATCTCCGAGCGGGGCATCGGCAACGGCATTTCCCTGATCATCTTT
>JAZFTZ010000033.1:0-5599 GCA_036446955.1 Thermodesulfobacteriota bacterium | reverse complement strand
GGACCCGGTCGGCAACGGTTATCGCCTCGTCCACGTCGTGGGTCACGAAGATAATGGTCTTCTTGCTTTCCTGGCACAGCAACAGGAAATCACGTTGAAGCTGGGTCCGGGTTTGGGCATCCAGCGAGCCGAACGGCTCATCGCAAAGCAGGAAGGCAGGGTCGTAGGCTAATACTCGGGCTATCTGGACCCTTTGCTTCATGCCGCCCGAGAGCTGGCCGGGCAGGTAACGCTCGAAATCCTTAAGTCCCACCATTTCCACAAATTTATGGGCCACTCTCCTTCTCTCAGCCGATGGCAGCCCAGCCAGCTCCGCGCCCATCTCGACGTTTGCCAGAACATCTTTCCATAACAGCAGCGCCCGGTTGAATTCTTGAAATATCACCCCGACGTCAGGTACTTGAGAGACCTCGCGGCCATCGATAAGAATGCTCCCCGCGGTCGGCTTTCTTAGGTAGGCCAGCATCAAAATCAGGGTGGTCTTGCCCGAGCCACTTGGGCCTATGATGGAGACGATCTCCCCATCCTGTACCGTAAAGGTAACATCACTGAGGATCTTGGAAACACCGAGCTTGGTTCGGTATTCCATGCTCAGGCCCTGGACTTCGATGCTTGGCATAACTTAAGCTCTTACTTCCAGGGGTCGAATGCCCGAGCATTTATCTTCTTTTTCACCAGGCCGTACTTGACGAATAGGTCGATCTGCGGTTCCAGTAAGTGCCAGTCGGTAAATCCCTTGGGATAGGGCTTGAAATACTGAGTACTGGTCGCCAAGTCGGATATGACCGGCATCTTCAACTTGGTCCATTTAGCTAAAATCTTGAAGCGTTCCGGGTGGTTCTTGGGATTATTCATGAAATTCACCGCCTCGGCCAGAGCAGCCTGAATCCGGCGCAACTTATCCGGGTTCTTTTCGACAAACCTCGGCAGAGTCCAAGTTTGGGCAATAAGCATATCCTCGGGGAAAATCGCCGCTATGTTGGAGGAGATTACCTTGACCGTCCCTTTCTTCGTCGCGATATGGGCGAACGGCTCCAACATGACAGCCGCATGCACAGAGCCCGAGATAAGGACCGATTCGTGCCTGGGCAGGGGTACGCGGAGAATTTTCACCTCCCGCTCCGGGTTAATGCCGACCCGGTTAAGCTGCTCTTTTAAGATGAAGGCATTCAAGGAGTTGTAATCCAGCACCGCGATGTTCTTGCCCTTCAAGTCAGCGACCTTCTTTATGGTGGAATCGGCTCTAACGACTATGAATGACTGAGGCCCGTAATACTTTCCCTTAAAGGTGCCGATCCAGTTCAAGGGATAGACCATTTTAGGTGTCACTCCTATCCGCTCAGCGATCTCCATCGGGTTGCGCAATGTAGTCGCCATGGCGATATCAGCGCTATTTCCCAACATGGCCTCAAATTGCTTGGCCAGGCCCCACATCATGGTGGCCTTAATCTTAATGCCGCGCTTAGCGAGCATCCCTTTGTCCTGGGCCACGAACCACGGCTCCCCGGCCATTACTGGAAACCAGAGCACCCGCACATCCTGGGCCAGCCCGATGGCTGGTAGTAACAGCACCAGCAGATAAACAGCCATGAAAAGCGTAAGAACTCTTTTTCTCATCAGCTTCTCCTCCCATGCTACGGTCTTTGGATCCATTCCTTATACGATGTTTTGTATACCCCTACTCGGTCATAGCTGTCAAGTGGTTATGACAGTTTTCCACATAAAAGGCCCTCGCTCCTATAGTAAGTTCCCCTTGCCGGTACTAAGTCTGCTTGATTAGCTTGACTTTTACACAGGCGTCTATCGAGGCCGAGAGCATGTCTATTCTATTCAGGCGCGCAGAAAGCAATGAGTTGAAATGGACTCCCTTGTTTCGGGCCACCGGCATACCCGCAGCCCAGTGGCCAAACGCGCCGGCGATGGCCACCACCTCGGGATGGACACCCTGACTCAGCTTGGCCGATCCCTGTACCTGGCCATAAGGAGACTCCACGCTGATCAGGTCACCATCCCTGATCCCCTTTTCTCTCCCGGTATCCGCGTTAAGGATGATTTTATAAGCATAGGGGTGATGTTCGGACAACTCGTTGAGCCAGGGATTCTGGGGGGTCACCGAGATGGTGTGGAACGGCAGCTTGTAGTTTATGGCGAAAAGGTCGTGTGGGCCCTCAGTCTGCTCATAGGCCTCACAGGGGCGCCAGTCAGGCAGCGGCTGATAATCAGAGACGTCCCAACTCAAACCCATTTCCTCGGTCACCTGCTTGAGCTTTCGGCCGATGCGGGGAAAGTGTTCCAGGTAGACCGGAATGCGCCCAGGGAAGAAAATCCGCGGGTAAGCCTCCTCCACCTTCTTAGGAAAGGTTATCACACCATGTTGTTTAAACCAGGATATATCCCGCTCAGGTCCGAACCAGTTCTTTGCCCAGGCGTCGGCGATCTCTTCAAGGTTGTATCGGCCTTCGGGTTCCAGCCGATAAGGTTCTTTTAACTCCAGCATGGTGTTGAAGACCACATTAAGCTCCGGGCCAAAGCCCGCGCTTTGGGCTATCTCCAGTAAGACCTGGGCCCAGGGCCTGGCTTGACCGACTGGTGCCACTACGGGCTGGGCAATCGGCCAGTACCAAGGGGTCTGGCCTACCACCATTCCGACCGTGCGCCAATTGGGAAAGGGACAGAATCTTTCCAGAAACTGGGTATCGGGCAGGACAACGTCGGCCAACTCCACTGTTTCATCCAGATAGATGGCGAAGGAGACCATGAAAGGTATCTTGCAAAACGCGCGCGCCAGATCTCGAGGGTTGGAGGAGGCCATCATCAGGTTGGAGTTAATGTGCAGGATAACCTCCGGCTGATAAGGTAGTCGGTACTTCTCCGACTCCAGCACCCCGGTCTCAAACAAGGTGCAGGTCTGAGCCGCCACGGGAAAGAGCTCCCTCAAGTCCAGGCATTCCGGGCTCTTGGGCTCACTCCCGGGAAAGGGCAAGGAAAGATGAGTCTGGGCCGTGGCCGGCATTAACATCCCGTCCGGCCCCTCCCGGGGCATCCAGTTGGGGCCGACGGTCTTATTACCCAGCATCCCGCCGGGTACGTCCATGGCCCCGAGGACCACGCTGACCAACTGCAGGGCCAGGCCGGTGTGACCTCCGTGCCGGTGGCATTCGGGTCCTTTGGCCCACTGCAGGGATACCGGCCTAAGGGGGAGCCGCTGGCCGTTCAGAACAATAGTGCTGCCGATAGAGGCCGCCTCAGCCAGTTCATGGCCCAGCCGACGGGTGGTTTCCGCGCGGATGGTAGTAACCCTTTCGGCTCCCTCAGGGGTGTACTTCTGCACATGAGTCTTAAGCAGCTCGAACGCGGTACAGGCCGGCAAGCCTTGCGCGGTATATTTCCCCTCCAAAGCCATGGCCTGACTATCAACCTCATCGTAAGCGAGTGCCTTTGCTTGGCTGCTATCCCAGACCAGTGGTTTGCCACTTAGCGGGTCTCGTACATACTGGCCGTCGGGCCCGACCAAATAGGGGCCATTGGTGAAACGTTTCAAAAAAGAGACATCGTATACCCCTAACTCGTTCAAAAGAACATTCAACAAAGCCAGGGCAAAATAACCATCGGTGCCTGGCCGGATAGGCACCCATTCGTCCGCCTTGGCTGCGGCGTGGGAGCATATGGGATTGACTACCACCACCTTCATGCCTCGGGCTCGAGCTTCAGCCACCTTCTGGGTCATCCGGTTGGCGTTCTTGTCCACCATGAACCCTTCCTCACTGCCCACCATGAGACAGTATTTACAGAGCTCGTAGTCCGGCTCCAAATAAAAGGACGCGCCCATAAGGTAATCAACCATGTGCAGGACGTTGCCGCAAAAATAGCCGGGGGAGCGGACCCAGTTAGGTGAGCCCAGCGCGCTGAGAAAGGCGGCTTGGAAGAAGCTAAAGCCGAATTCCAGACCGGCGAGCACCACTTTACGCGGGTCTTGCTCGCGCGCCTGCTTTACTTTCTTAACAACTATATCCAGGGCCTCGTCCCAGCTTATCTCTCGCCATTTGGGATCGACCCCGATACCCTTTTCCGGATTGGTGCGGATAAGCGGGTGCTTAACCCGATAAGGGTCATAGACACCCATAATGGCCGCTTTCCCCTTGGGGCACAGCTTTCCCAGACTGTGGGGATTATTGTCGTCACCCTTTATATCAACTATCCGGCCGTCTTCCAGACGTACCTTCACCCCGCAGTGGGAGTAACACATATAGCAAACCGTCGCTATCCATTCACCGCTCATCTGATCTGCACCTCTCAAGGGGAAAGTTCTTGCGGGGGATGTGGCCGTGGGGCTTTTGTGCGGGGGGAACCCTTTACAAACGGTTCCCCAGATTTAGTTTCTGTCTTACGCCTGCTCAGGCCCGACCAGCGCCTCTTTTCCCAGGATAACCGCCACCGGTTGCTCGGAGATACGGCAGAACCGATAGGCATCGGCGATCTTGCTCAGCTCGGCCGGAGTGTTTACTTCCACCGAGGGCACATCCAGGGTATCCAGGAGCGGTCTGGTGGTCAGGCCCTTCCCCCCGACGATATGATAGTCAGCCGTCTCCCCTATGCCCCCCCGGTTGCTCAGCAGGATGAAGATGGGGATCCTGTACTTCGAACCCAGCGATTTAATCGCGTTGCAGGAAAGGAACAGCCCGGAATTCTGAATGATTAGGGCCGATTCTTTTCCCGCCATATACAGCCCGGCGCAAATGCCCACGCCCTCTTCCTCCCGGGATATCGGGATGTGAACTAAATCGCTATCAGCGTCAGCCAGCACAAGAAGCTCCTTTAGCCAATTATCGGGCAGGGTGACGATATAGTTGACCCCAAGCTTTTTCAGTGTATCCAAGATTAAATAAGCAGGCCGCTCCATATTATCCTCCTTCCTGGCTGATAAACTCCATAAATTGCCTCTTGCTTTCCAGGTAACCCTTTTTCTGATGAGCTGGAGGCCTTTCCCCGGATCTGGACTTCAACGCGGCGAAGGTAAGGCCGGGGGTCTTGAGGAAGTCGTTTAGCTTCGACTTAAAGTCTTCCAGCTCATCTATGTTGTACGACCTCTCAATCCCTGCACCCCGGGCCATCTGGGCGAAATCAATCTTGTCCGCGCCAACCAGGCGCTGCCCTCCGGAGGACTCGTACAGGCTGTTTTGAAACACGAAGTGGACGAGGTTGGGCGGGTTCTGCTGGGCGATGGTGGCAAGCGTGCCCAGGTTCATCAACAACGCGCCGTCACCGTCAAGTACCAGCACCTTCCGATGAGGCATGCCCACCGCGAGGCCCAGTCCTATTGACGAGGCCAGACCCATAGCTCCACAATCGAACAGGGCCGGCCTTCCTCCGGAATAATAGCTCCACTGATAGCCGATAATGCCGATGGTGCAGACCACCACCTCATCGGTTACCTGCTCAGCCAAAATCTTCAGGCATTCATCCCGACGCAACATTTTTTGATTCCTCCTTAATGAGGCAGTAGCATTCATGCCCCGTTATTTAAGATAGATATAGGACAAGTCAGCTATTCGTTCTCTAAAACTCGCCATATCGTTGAGAAGCCTTGATACGCCATCTC
>JAZFTZ010000032.1:0-5808 GCA_036446955.1 Thermodesulfobacteriota bacterium | reverse complement strand
GCTTCTTGGAAACGATGATCGCCACACACCACGATCATGGCCGGCGCGGTCCTGATATTGCTACCCGCACCGCTGAAAGGAAAATCATCGAACATTTTGCAGGCCTCTCTGCTCTCGGTAAATATGTTGTCGATTCCCTTTCTAATTTTTTCGTCGCTAACAACCAAAAACTCCCAGGGCTGAGTGTTGGCACCGGAAGGGGCTAAACGCCCGGCTTCCAAGATCTTCTCTATATATTCCTCGGGCACGGGATCGGGTTTAAAGTTGCGCACACATTTCCTTTCTTGCATAACCTTCAGCAGAGTATCTATCATTTTTCCCTCCTGTTTCAGCTTAACAGCTAACCCGGATAGTGAGCCTCCCCAGTGACTAATGCCTAGCAGGGGCTGGGTTACGCCCTTCTCCCGCTTTCGGGAGAAATGCACTTACCTCGAGCCCGTCACCTCCAGTTATAATCGAAATCGCACCCTGACGGTCAACCCGATAGATACTGATGCCTTTATCTCGATACCTCTTCAACACCTGAGCGGCAGGTAGCCCAAATCTATTTCTAGATCCCACACTAAAAACCGCCACCCGGGGCCGTACCGCCTCCAGAAACTCAACCGTGCTGGAGGTGCGGGAACCGTGGTGCGGAACTTTTATGACGGTGGCCGACAGGTCCGGGACCGAATTGACCAGTCTAACCTCGCTCTGGGATTCAATATCAGCGGTCAATAAAAACGAGACTTGCCCGTATCTTAGCTTCAGCACCACAGACTGATTGTTCCTCCAGCTATGGTTGCCGGCCGCCGGCTCCCCTATCATCCCGGCGGGCGGGTTCAGTACCTTTACCTCCACCCCCTGTATGAATCGGTAACCCATCCGGTCGTCCACGGAGACGAACCGGTTCCCCTGAGCCGTGAGCAGGGCGATTAATGCCTGGCGTCGGCCTTTTTCCCAGGAGGAAAGATTGCCCCACACTTCTTTAACGGAGAAGTTTTTACTAACGTAACCCAGTCCGCCGTAATGGTCAAGGTCTGAATGAGTGATAACCAGATAATCCAGCTTTCTTATCCCCCGATGGAGCAGATAAGGGGCAATCACTCGCTCGCCTACGTCGAAGGAGGTATCGCTGAAACCACCGGCATCTACCAGCATAGTCGCTCCCTGGGGAAATATCACCAAGGTGGCATCTCCTTGTTTAACGTCCAGAAAGACCACCTCCAGCTTGCCCTCTCCTTTGGCTCCCAGGTATTGAAAGGCCAGGCCCACTGCCAGCGCGACCAGAGCTACCAGGAAAACAGGCCGGGCCCAACGTTTGGCGCGCGCGACGGCTCCCAGTAAGAATAAGCAGACAAAGACCAGGGACAGCTGCCAAAGAGCAGGAGTGGATACCATGAAGTGGCCCAAGGGAAGGCGGGAGAAAAAATCTACCAGACCGATCAACGCCTGCACCATAACCGCGGCCAATTGAATAAGCTTCACCCCCACCGCCAGGGGAAAAGCCATTGTCAGCATGGAAAGCAACGAGACGGGGACCACAACCAGGCTCACCAGCGGAACTATCACCAGGTTTGATACTAGACCTACCGGGGTTGCCAGATTAAAATGATAGGCCACCAAAGGCGCAGTACCCGCCAGCGCGGCCAGACTTATGTGCCAGGTTTGCCTCATATAGCGCCAGATGGGGCTGCTGGTCTCATCCGTTAGGCTCCTGGCGGCCCGGCGCCAACCGGGCCCGAGCCAGATTATGGCCAGCACAGCAGCAAAGGAAAGCTGAAAAGATATACTTAAAGGCGCCTCGGGGAATAGAACCATGATCAACAAAGCGGCCAGCGTGAGCGCATCCAGGGTGTCCCTTACCCTGCCCAGGGCTAGAAACAGGGAAAAAGTTACCAGCATAATGAACGACCTGAGCAGAGAAAAACCTGCTGCCCCGGCCAGCAAACTGTAGGCGCCTACCGGAATCAGAGCTAAAAGCGCGGCGGGAAGGGTGACGCCGACCGACTGGATAATGGCCGGCCAAAACCTCAGCAGGCGCCGAAACAGGAAAAAAAATAACCCCCCGATTATGCCGATGTGTAACCCGGAGATAGCCAATATATGGGCGACGCCGGCCCAGGCAAACCTCCTCCTTATTTGCGCGGGTATGTCACCCTTCTGCCCCAACACCAATGCTGTAAGAATGGATCGAGCCGGTACGTCAGTGTTTTCGGCGATAAACTCCTTTATCCTCTCTCTTGACTCCTCCAGCTTCCTCCGAAATAAGGAAGCCCGGCCTTTGCCAATGAAAACCAGATCCTCGATCTTGGACACAGACCCGCTCACAAATATCCCTTGGCGGGCCAGCGCGCTCTCGTAGTCATAGGCTCCCGGGTTATGGAAATTCTCCGGTGGAAATAAACGGGCCCGAAACCTCACCCTATCGCCATAGGTTAAGAAACCGGCATCCCCTTTAACCGAGAGAAGGACCTTTCCGGTAACCGGCAGGAAACCATCAGGCTGATAAAGCTTCTCCGCCTCGATTATCAGTCGAGTGCGCGGCCCCCGGGACTCCGGCGCGGCCACCAACCTTCCCTCCAGATTCACTCTTTCTGAGGAAAGAAGGTATCT
Organism: Thermodesulfobacteriota bacterium; assembly: GCA_036446955.1. Taxonomy (GTDB): domain Bacteria; phylum Desulfobacterota; class JAZFTZ01; order JAZFTZ01; family JAZFTZ01; genus JAZFTZ01. The sequence continues at coordinate 3,213 of JAZFTZ010000032.1, read as the reverse complement.
AATATGGCCTTTAGGAAAAACTGGCTGAGAAGAAAGGCTTCCCGCGGCAAGCCCCAGGGCAAAGAACAGCAACAGTGCATAGACCCAGCACCACCGGGGACGCCTGGTCAGGAAAACCGCCACTACCAGAGCCAGGGCCAGAACAAGGGAGAAGCTGGCAGGCCGGAAGGGAAACCCTAACTTGGTTCCCAGCACCAAGCCTCCCAGATAGCACAGGGTGATTGCGCCTAGTGGTCTTTGCACTAGGATAGGCAACTATTCCTCTTCAGGCCGCTCTTTATGAGGACCACCGGGTATCCTGTATTTATCTGAAGCCCAATCAGCCAAATCTATAACTTGGCAACGCCGGGAACAGAAAGGCCGATAAGGGTTATCCTGCCAGGAGACTGGCTTGCGGCAAGTGGGGCAACAAACATCTCTGGTGCCCGTCTGCTTTTTCTTCCCTGACGGCTTTTGAGGCATAGTTCCAAAAGCGGAAATACTCACGGAGCCAAAGGCCTATACTGGAAAACTGGAGAAACATTGGAATCCTTCCTCCAGCCTCGGCCAACACGTTTATCAATAACGCATTTGGGGGAAGAATGCAATCTAGCGCTCTCAAGTCAATTGTTGGATGATGTCGGCGAACCTCTGTCCACCCATCTGCCGAGCCTGTCTTCTCTCCAGCATCCTGGCCACCAGGGATAAACCGTAGCAACAGACAAAATAGAGCAGGGCTACAAACCCGAAGATGACGAAGGAGCGATATTCGCGATTATTTACGATAGTGGCCGCTCGGGTCAGCTCCACCACACCGATGATGTAGGCCAACGAGGTATCCTTGAACAGGGCGATAAATTGGCTTACCAGCGCCGGCAGCATGTTCCTTAGCGCCTGGGGCAAGACTATATACAGCATCACCTGGGCCTCGTTGAGCCCGGTCGCCCGACCGGACTCGATCTGGCCCTGAGGCACCGAGCGCAGGCCCGCTCGGATGATCTCGGCGATGTAGGCGCTGGTGAACAGGGTCAGCGATATCAACGCGCTGAAAAAGGCCTCGATAGGACGGGAAAAGATGATGGGAACAAGAAAGAATATCCAGAATATAACCATTATCAGCGGCGTGCCCCTGATTACCTCGATATAGATTGAGGCGGGATAAGACAGGTAGGGCCGGGACGAGTTCCTTAACACCCCGAGAAAGGTGCCCAAAAAGAAGCTGAACAGAATGGCCAGCCCAGCCAGCTTGAGGGTAAGTTGGAAGCCGCTTAATAAAAAACTCAGGTTGGCGGTTATCGTTTCCATTTAAGTGCCGTGCCCGGTCGGACCCGCTCCAGTGCGTTGGTTACGCCCGAGATGATGAGCGATAGGGCCAGATAGATGCCTGTAGCCGCGAAGGTGGCTTCGAAGCCGCGAAATGTCTGCGCTTCCACCGCCTGTGACTGAAAAGTCAACTCGGCTACGCCGATGGTCATTGCCAGGGACGAGTTTTTGGTCAAGTTTAGGAACTGGTTTGTTAAAGGTGGAATTATTATCCCCACCGCCTGGGGCATGATGACCGATCTCATCGCGCCCAGATAACCCAGCCCGGTGGAGAGCGCCGCCTCCCACTGTCCTTTCGGCAGTGACTGAATGCCGGCTCGAACCACCTCAGCGATATAGGCGCTGGTGTAGGTGGAAAGGCCGACCACCGCCGCGATCATCTCCAGATGGTGACGGTTGAGCCAACTGGCCCAGGCCTCGGGAAGGATCACCGGAAAGCCGAAGTACCAGAAGAAGAGTTGAATGATTAACGGGATATTGCGGAAGAACTCGACGTACACCCCAGCCAACCATCTGAGCGCGGCCACCGGGCAGGTCCTAAATATGCCCATAGAAAACCCCAGCAGCATGCTTAAGACCAGCGAGATGGCAGTAAGCTTGAGGGTTATGAGAAGACCGGTGAACAATAGCCCCCGGTAGGTGAGCAGCACACCCCAATCGAATTCATAATTCACCAGTTATATCCCCGAGCCAAGAGGCCTGCCGGCTGGACCATACTCAGAGTCCGCCGGTCTTAAGGCCAGACCTCCATCTCGAACGTGAGGTCCATCCGGTAATCGCTGGCTGGCCCAAACCACTTGGCGTAGGTCCTCTGGTACTGGCCCGAGTCCCACCAATCCATCAGAGCAAAGTTTATATAATCTCGCCACTTGGAATCATTTTCGGGAACGCCGATGCCATAGGGCTCGGAGCTGAAAAAATCGCCCACAATCTCATAGTTGCGGTCGCCCTTCTTCAGTCCCAGGAGAATGGTCGAGTCGGTAGTCACCGCGTCCGCCTTGCCCTGCCTGAGGGCAAGGAAAGCCATGGGATATTCCTGGAAGGTCAGGATTCGGACCTTGGGCTGAGCTTTGGCGATGTTCCTTTCGCTTGTCGAACCCTGAACCGTGGCTACCACCCTGCCGGCCAAATCGCGGGTGGTTTTGATGCGGCTGTTTTTTTTCACCAACAGTTTCTGGCCGTCTAGGAAATAGGTGATAGAGAAGTCTATAACCCGGTCCCGCTCCCGTTTATGGGTCATGGTCGCGATGAGCAAATCCACATGGCCATTTATTAAGAGCAGGATGCGCGTCTTTGAGGTTACCTGGACCAGCTTCAACTTTACCCCCAGTCTTTTTGCTAGATACCGGGCCAAGTCGATTTCAAACCCCACATTCCTGCCCCTTCTATCGACGAAACCGAAAGGAGGCGCGTCGAACTTCACCCCGGCGATGAGTGCTTGCCTCTTTTTCACCATATCGAGGCGAGAGGCCCCCAGCGCGCTCACCCCGAGGAGCATTAGTCCCAAGACAACCACCAAGCTAATAAAATTTCGCATCCCTCATTCTCCTTATTCTGGCCTTTGGGAAATAAAAATCGACCGGATTAACAGGAAGAACACTTGCCCTGACTCTACAATACTTGGGCCAGAAAGGCCCTGGTCCGTTGATTTTGAGGCCGGGAAAAGAAATCCTCCGGCGTCCCCTCCTCTATTATCCGCCCCTCGTCCATGAAAGCAACCCGATGGGCAATCTCCCGGGCAAAACCCATCTCATGAGTAATACATAGAATCGTATATCCTTCCCGCGCCAGCTCCTTAATCACCCCGTGCACCTCGCCGATCATCTCCGGATCAAGGGCTGAAGTAGGCTCATCAAATAGAATGATCTTTGGCTCCATGGCCAGGGCTCGGGCAATGGAGCCAAAGATCAT
>JAZFTZ010000031.1:0-29041 GCA_036446955.1 Thermodesulfobacteriota bacterium | reverse complement strand
CCCTCGGCATTCATCAATACGGTAAGAATGATGCAAGTCGGCGAGCTGGGCCCGTTGCTGATCTTGGCCGTCGTAGTTCTTATGGTGGTGGTGGTAGGGGTTATCATATTCCTGGAGCGGGGCCAGCGCCGCATACCGATTCAGTACGCTAAACGCCTAGTGGGGAGAAGAATGTACGGGGGGCAGAGTACCCATCTGCCCTTAAAGGTCAATACCGCTGGTGTTATCCCCCCTATATTTGCCTCCTCGATGCTGGTGTTCCCGGCGACGGTGGCCAACTTCATGGATTATCCGTTCATGAAGAGTTTCGCCAACCTGCTAAGTCCGGGAGGAGTGCCTTATAGCTTTCTTTACGTGGGGCTTATTATCTTTTTCGCTTTTTTCTATACCGCAGTGGTATTTAACCCGGTAGATGTAGCTGACAACATGAGAAAGTACGGCGGGTTTATTCCCGGCATCCGTCCGGGAAAAAAGACGGCTGATTTCATCGATAAGGTGCTAAGCCGCATTACCCTGGGCGGCGCCCTCTATCTGGCCGCCATCGCTATCTTGCCCACCCTGTTGATTATCGGGATGGGAGTGCCCTTCTTCTTCGGTGGCACGGCTCTGCTTATCGTTGTGGGCGTGGCTCTGGATACGGCTTCTCAGATAGAGGCTCACATGTTGCAGAGGCATTACGAGGGATTCTTGAAGAAGACTCGGATTAAGGGAAGGCGATAGATGAGACTGGTGCTGATTGGAGTGCCGGGCGCGGGCAAAGGAACGCAGGCGATAAAGTTGACCGAGACTTACGATATTCCTCAAATATCCACCGGAGATATCTTGCGGGCCGCGGTAAGGGATGGTATACCTTTAGGGAGGGAGGCCAAAGGTTACATGGATCGAGGGCGGCTGGTACCAGACCGTCTGGTTGCCGCGTTAGTGGCCGAGAGATTGAAGGGGGATGACTGCCGAAAGGGTTTTGTACTCGATGGTTTTCCCCGCACCCTGGCCCAGGCCGAGGCGCTGGAGTCGATTCTGGAGCAGGTGGGAGAAAGCCTGGACAGGGTTATCTATCTGGAGCTGGCTGAGGAGGAAATGGTTTCCCGGCTGTCTGGACGGCGGAGTTGTCCGGGGTGCGGTAAGGCCTACCATCTGATCTTTGATCCTCCCCGGGCTCCTGGCCGTTGCGATGACTGTGGCACGGCCCTGGTGCAGAGAGAGGATGACAAGGAGGAGACTGTTCGGGCTCGGCTCAGAACCTATGGGCGGGAGACCAGCCCGTTAATCGACTATTACCGGAAGAAGGGGGCACTTATTACTATCCCTGGGGTAGGGGATATTGATGAGGTTTTTCAACGCTTGGTCGCCTCCTTGGCGGGCGTCCGAGAATAGATGTTAGAGCTTAAGAACAGGGAAGGTCTGGAACAATTGAAGGCGGCTAATAGGGTAGTGGCAGAGATTCTCGACCGGCTTAAGGAGAAGGTTAAGCCGGGAGTAACTACCCTGGATCTGGAGAGGTTGGCGGAGAAGTTGCTCAAGGAAAAGGTGGCGGTGGGTGCTTTTAAGGGTCTATATGGCTATCCCTGTAACTTGTGCACCTCGGTGAACTCGGAGGTGGTGCACGGAATACCATCGGAACGGGTCTTGAAAGAGGGAGATATAGTCAGCCTGGATTTCGGTGTCCTGCTCAATGGCTATTATGGAGATGCCGCCATTACCGTGCCGGTGGGTAAAGTCGCGCCTGAGGTCTCCAGGTTGCTGCAGGTGGCGGAAAAGGCACTGTACCTGGGAATTGAACAGGCCCGACCCGGTAACCAAGTGAGTCATATCTCCCGAGCCATTCAGGGCTATGTCGAGGGGCAGGGATATTCGGTAGTGCGCCAGTTCGTGGGACATGGAATTGGCCGCAAGCTTCACGAGCCACCTCAGGTGCCCAATTTTGGGCCACCCTGGGTTGGGGTTGTGCTGGAGTCGGGTATGACTCTGGCCATTGAGCCTATGATCAATGCCGGCAAGCCGGAAGTAAATACATTGGAGGATGGTTGGACCGCGGTAACCAAGGACGGGAGTCTTTCGGTCCACTTTGAACATTCGGTTGCCGTTGGCGAAGATGGGCCGGTGATATTGAGTCAACTTTAGTTGGGCGTGAGATATTATGGCAAAGGAAGAGGCGATTGAGGTAGAAGGAACGGTGCTGGAGACCCTGCCAAACGCGATGTTTAGGGTAGAGATCAAGGGGGGCCATAAGGTTTTGGCGCACGTGTCCGGGAAGATGAGGATGCACTTTATCAAGATCCTGCCCGGCGACAGGGTATTGCTCCAACTCTCCCCTTACGATCTGTCGAGGGGAAGGATCGTTTACCGTTCCAAGTGAGGCTAACATGAAGGTTAAAGCTTCAGTCCGCAAGCTCTGTGAGAAGTGCAAGATTATCCGCAGAAGAGGAGTAGTTAGGGTCATTTGCGAAAACCCTAAACATAAGCAGAGGCAAGGATGACCAACCTGGGAGGCAACCAGTGGCTAGAATCGCAGGAGTAGATCTACCTAGGGAAAAACGGGTGGAAATTGCCCTGACCTATATCTATGGGATCGGCCGCTCCATCTCAGCTAAGATATTGAGTCAGGCCGGAGTAGACCCTGGTACCCCGGTGACCAAGCTTTCTGACAAGGAAGTAACCTCGATCAAAGGAGTTATTGATCGGGATCTTAAAGTGGAGGGAGATCTAAAAAGGGAGGTCTCGCAAAATATTAAGCGGCTTATGGATTTGGGCTCTTATAGAGGCTTGAGGCACCGGCGAGGTCTGCCAGTACGGGGACAGCGCACCCATACTAACGCCCGAACTCGAAAAGGGCCTCGGCGAGCCATCGGCGGCCGCAGGAAGTAAAGGAGGAAGGAATTGCCCAGACCGGCTAGAAGAGGAATCAAGAAAAAGAAAAAGAACATCCCTTCCGGAGTGGCTCATATTAAAGCTACTTTTAATAACACTATTATTACCATAACTGACACCGGAGGTAATGCTATCGCCTGGGCCAGCGCCGGCAGCCAGGGGTTTAAAGGCTCTCGCAAGAGCACCCCGTTCGCTGCCCAGATGGCGGCTGAGGCAGCCGCGCGCAAGGCCATGGAACATGGCATGAAATCGGTGGAGGTGTGGGTGAAGGGACCTGGTTCAGGGCGAGAGTCTGCTTTACGGGCATTGCAAGCGGCCGGTTTTGAGATTACCGTGATCAGGGATGTAACCCCCATTCCACACAATGGCTGTCGCCCGCCGAAGAGGAGAAGGGTATAAAGGAGGACGAAGTTGGCCCGTTACCGGGATTCAGTTTGTCGGCTGTGCCGCCGCGCTAAAGAAAAGCTGTTCTTGAAGGGAGAGAAGTGCTATACCGATAAGTGCCCAGTGGTCCGAAGGCCCTACCCACCCGGCCAGCATGGACAGACCAGGGCAAGAAGGGTTAGCCCCTATGGCGAGCAACTCCAGGAGAAGCAGAAGCTGAAGTGGCAGTATCGCCTTTTAGAGAAGCAATTCCGCAATTGTTTTGCTGCCGCCGAACGTCAGAAGGGGATAACCGGTGAAAATTTACTTGTCCTGCTGGAACGACGTCTGGACAATGTAATCTACCGCCTTGGTTTCGCCAGTTCGCGAGACGAGGCCAGGCAAATGGTGTGTCATAACCACTTTCTGGTCAACGACCGGCGGGTGAACATACCATCTTTTCTGGTCAGACTTGGCGATAAGGTTGTACTGCGGGAGAAGAGTAGAAGCCTGGTCCGGGTTCAGGATTCGCTGACAGGGGCGGCTGGCCGCGGGGTACCCAGTTGGTTGGAGCTGGATAAGGGGGAATGGATTGCTAAGGTCAAGACATTGCCCTCTCGGGAGGACATAACCATGCCGGTCAGGGAACATCTTATCGTGGAATTGTATTCTAGGTAAAGCAGTTATCCTTGAGATTATTTTGGCTATAGCAGGATGGACATGAACATGGTGAAACCTTGGATTCCTAAAAATTGGAAGGAGTTAATAAGGCCCAGCATGATCGAGGTGGATTCAGATACCCTAACTGATGTCTACGCTAAATTCCATGCTGAACCATTGGAGAGGGGTTACGGAATTACCTTGGGCAACGCCCTACGCCGGGTGTTGCTTTCTTCCCTGCAAGGGGCGGCTATTGTCAGCGTATGGATTGAGGGTGTCCAGCACGAGTTTGCCACCATATCCGGGGTGAAGGAAGAGGTCATCGAGATAATTCTTAACCTGAAGGAAGTGCGCCTGAGGCTCCACACCGATACCTCTAAGACCTTGAGAATCGAGGCTTCTAGTGAGGGGGAGGTGAAGGCGGGCGACATCATTGCTGACGCAGATGTAGATATACTGAATCCCGACCAGCACATAGCCACCCTGGGCAAGGGGGTCAAACTCCATATGGAGATGGAAGTCAAATGGGGGCGGGGCTATGTTCCGGCAGAAAAAAATAAGACCGAGGAAGCACCGGTGGGCACCATATTTATGGATGCCACCTTCAGCCCTATTCGGAAGGTAAACTACGCTACGTCCTATGCCCGGATAGGGCAAACCGCGGATTACGATAAGTTGACCATGGAGGTCTGGACGGACGGCAGCGTTCATCCCATCGATGCGGTGGCCTATACGGCTAAGATACTTAAGGAGCAGGTGACTCCGTTCATAAATTTTGAAGAAAAGGAAGAGGAGGAAACTAAACCACCTTTGGCTACCGAACTTAACCAAAACCTGTTTCGTACCGTCGAGGAACTGGAGTTGTCCGTCCGCGCGGCTAACTGTTTGAAAGCAGCAAACATCAAAACAATTGGCGACATGATTCAGAAGACAGAGATCGAGATGCTGAGGACCAAGAACTTTGGCCGAAAATCATTGCAGGAGATTAAGGACATCCTGGCCACCATGGGCCTCCAGCTAGGTACTCGACTGGAAGAATGGCCTCCCAACGAGTTCCCCAAGTCGGAGGATTAATATGAGGCATCGAAAAATAGGTCGCCGCTTGGGAATCAATACTTCCGCGCGCAAGGCCATGCTCAGAAATCTGGCTATTTCGCTGATATTAAATGAGCGGATAAAGACAACTTTGGCCCGGGCCAAAGAGTTAAAGAGGTTCTCTGATAGATTGGTATCATTTGGTAAAAAAGGAGATCTAGCTGCCAGACGTCTGGCGGCTTCGGCCTTGAACTCAAAAGAGGCGGTGCAAAAGCTTTTCAATGATCTTGGGCCTCGTTTTCATGAACGCCCAGGCGGGTACACTCGGTTGGTTAAAATGGGTTGGCGCGCTGGAGATGGGGCAACTCTATGCCTGGTGGAATTCATGCCTCGGCCAGAGGAAGACGCCAAAGGGAAGTCTTCCCGGGGCGGAGAGAAAAAGCCTAAGAAGGCCAAGCCTAAACAAGGCGGGGCTAAAGCGGACCAGGGGAAAGCTCGGGGTCCGTCCTCCTGAAATAACTCTTGGCTAAGGCCTAGTCATCAGTCACCCACGAGTAGTAATTACCACTACCAGGGTTCCGGGCCCAGCTAATGATGGTGAATTATCGGGGCTGAGAGAGGGTTTATGACTGCAGATAGATATCTGGTGGAAGTGGCCGGCATGGAGTACTGGATGAGAAACGTTCCCTGCCAGTACGCCTGCCCGGTGCGTACCGATGCCGCTCGCTATGTTCAGACCTGTGCCACCGGAGACTATGAATTTGGCTACTTTCTGGCCCGAGCCCCTAATTCTCAAGCCGGCGTGTGCGGAAGGGTGTGTGGTTGTCCTTGCGAGACCGATTGCCGGCGAGGCAAGATTGATGAGCCCATAACCATCAGAGCATTGAAGGGGTTCCTTACCTCCCGCTGTGGCGTGGAGGCCCCCCAGCCTTCCCCTAGCTGCGATTCTTTCAACCCCAGGGTAAGTAGCTGTAACACCGGCCAAAAAGTGGCCATAATCGGCGCCGGTCCGGGAGGGCTGGAAGCCGCTCACGACCTGGCCAAGTGGGGCTATCGGGTAACTATCTTCGAGCGGCATTCAGTTCCTGGTGGCTTGTTGGTTCTGGGGGTTCCTCGCTACCGTCTGGACAGAGAACTGGTCAAATTGGAGATAGAGGCGATCTGTAATTGGGGTGTGGAGATAAGGACCGATACCCCGATTGGGCCAGACTATCCCATCTCCCGGCTTGAGGCGGAAGGGTTTGAAGCCATTATTATCGATGTAGGAATGATGGATGGTAGGCTCCTGCCCATCGAGGGGGTTGAGCTGGAGGGCGTTTACAAGGGAATCGATTTCGTCCGGGACGTGATACTGGGGAAAAAGGTAAAGGTCGGTGAAAAGGTCATAGTCATCGGCGGGGGGAACGTGGCCTTCGATGCCTGTCGTTCTGCTATTCGCCTGGGTCCTAAAGAGGTTAGAGTTATTTGTCTGGAAAACATCGAGGAGATGCTGGCCGACGACTTCGAGATCGAAGAGGGCCTCAGAGAAGGTGTGAAGTTAATCAACCGCAAAGGCCCGAACCGGGTGTTGGGTGAAAACGGCAAGGTGGTTGGCCTGGAGACCATAGATGCCTCCCGGGTATTTGACGAACAGGGAAGATTCTCCCCGGAGTACATTCCGGGAACGGAAAAGGTATATCCCGCGGATACGGTTATTTTCACCATCGGCCAGAAGGCCGACTTCTCTTTCCTGACTGGCGAGGAGGGGATCGAGGTTACTAAAAGAGGCATAATCGCTTGTGACCCCTCTACATTGGCAACCGACCGGCCGGGCGTATTTGCCGTGGGGGACATCGCCACCGGGCCCAAACTGATTATAACTGCTCAACGAAGCGGCCAGCTGGCTGCCATGGCGGTGGATGCCGACCTGGCCAAGAAGAGAAAGGCGCCGAAGCTTATTGAGGTGCATCGGGAGCTTCCCTATTTTCGCTTGAATACCGGTCGGATAGAGATGCCCAGGGATTACACCAGGATACCCAGGCGCAGCCCCTCATCCATTCCCCATTGGACGGCAACAGAAGGGTTTGACCTGGTGGAGATCGGTTTTGACGAGGAACAAGCCAGGCAGCAAGGAGAGCGCTGCCTGAAGTGCAATATAAACACTATATTCAATGGCCCCCGCTGCATAATGTGTAACGGATGCGTGGATGTCTGCCCGGAGGAGTGTCTCATGATGGTGGACATAACCGAGGTCTATGGGGCCGACCCCGATAGCGATAAGGTTATCGAGTCCTGGTGCGACCGCTACCTGGGCGGTCGGCCACCAGAGCCGGGGGTGGTCAGCGTCATGCTCAAGGATGAGACGGCTTGTATTCGCTGTGCCCTTTGCGCGGCCCGCTGCCCCACAGATACCATTACGATGGAGGACTTCATGGTAGAGGAAGTAGATGATCAGGGAGCGATTCTGGGAATTTACGCCCGCCACCCTGATGACAGGAGGGATGCAGGATGAGGATTGGCAGAAAGAGGATTGAACTCCTCTTGGAGGGCAAGGAGGAGGAGGTGACTCGACGTACCTTCTTCGGCACCTTGGGCTGGTCAGGTTTGCTGTTATCTATGGGTGTCGCTGGTGCCGCCGGGTTCCGCTTCATGTTTCCTAACGTGCTTTTCGAGCCCTCTTCTATTATTAAATTAGGCAAGCCCGACAGCTTTCCTAACGGCGTTACTTTTTTGAGCGAGCCCAGGCTTTTCGTGTTCAAGAATAAGGGCTCTTTTCATGTTATAAGCGCGGTATGCACCCATCTGGGGTGTACGGTAAAGAAGCTGATCAATGGGTTCAACTGCCCGTGCCATGGCAGCAAGTTTGATGTGAAGGGGAATGTCCTTAGCGGGCCGGCGCCTAGGCCGCTGGAATGGTTTGAGGTCAGATTAGCTCCCAATGGCGAGTTGGTGGTTTACAAGGCAAAGCAGGTGGAGCAAGGCTTCAGTTTGGAGGCATAAATAAGCTTGGGAGGTTGGCATTGAACCGGGATGTTCGCTATGGGTCGCAAACCCTGGGAAGGCTGCTTAACTGGGTAACTAGTTTCCCAGTCAATATCTGGAAGTCAATAATCCGCCACGGCTATCCCGATAATGACCGGGACCGGTCAGAGATGATGTTTCAAAACGTCTTTCTGCACATCATGCCGGTGCGGGTAAGCCTCAATAGTTTAAAGGCCAGTTTTACCATGGGCCTGGGTGTCTTGGCTGGGTTATTGTTCATAATCTTAACTATCACCGGCGTCCTGCTGATGTTTTACTACGTTCCCGATGTGCGTCGGGCCTACTTGGACATGAAGGACCTGGAATTCGTTGTCTCCTACGGGATGTTGCTCAGAAACATGCACCGCTGGGGAGCTCATCTCATGGTTGCAGTGGTCTTTTTACACCTGTGTCGGGTATTTCTGACCGGAAGTTATAAGCCGCCACGGGAATTTAACTGGCTGATAGGGGTCCTCCTTTTTATTGTTACTCTATTGCTCAGTTTCACCGGCTATCTTTTGCCCTGGGACCAATTGGCCTTTTGGGCAATTACGGTGGGCACCAACATCGGCCGGTCGGCTCCGATACTGGGTGATATGATTAGCTACCTGCTATTAGGTGGAAATATAGTAGGTCAGAACTCCTTACTTAGATTTTACGTGCTGCACATCATGGTGCTGCCGCTGGCGGCTATTGTACTTATGGCGATCCATTTTTGGCGAATAAGGAAGGACGGCGGCCTATCCCGGCCCGAGGAGGATACCTTTCCCCTGAAGCCGCAGCCCGCCCAGGTGTTCGTAAAGAACCCCCATAAGACCTACGGCTTGATGATGTTTATGGCCGGCACCAGCCCAGGTGTGGATAAAGGACCGGACAATACCGTCTTCTCTGTGCCCCACCTGCTTATGCGATTGTTGCTTCTGTCCATGGTCCTCACTCTAGTTATCACCGTGTTCTCCTTATTTATTAACGCCCCGCTGGAGGAGTTGGCCAATCCCGCCCTTACCCCCAATCCCTCCAAGGCGCCTTGGTATTTTCTGGGCCTTCAAGAGATGGTCTCCTGGGGGCGACCGATCTGGGGAGGCGTAATCGCGCCCGGTTTAATCGTCCTGGGCCTGCTGTTGATTCCCTACCTGGACCGGAGCAAAAAAGGGATTGGGGTGTGGTTTTCACCCCAGCGCAAACTGGCCTGTACCCTGTTTGTCATCTTTGCCGTGGCCATGATTGTTGCCATCGTTATCGGTACCTTCATGCGGGGGCCCAACTGGGGATTCTACTGGCCCTGGCAGCCCTGGCCCTATTAGGAGTTTTTGGCGAGGATAAATATGAAGAAGCTTTTTGCCCTTTTTGGTGTTGCTCTGCTGGCTAGCTTCGTCTTAGCTTGGTGGATGGACTATAATCGGGAATGGAAGAAATATCAGCACTCCTTTTTCCAGATGGAGCTCTCCCTGGCCAAGACCGAGAGGGAAAAAGAGGCGGTTAGGGAGCAGTCGGTAGAGATCAAAGGTTATTGGCTGGAGGATATCGACCGTGTGGACCGTTGTATCACCTGCCACCTGGGCGTGAGTGATCCCCGATTAAAGACCGCTAAGCAACCCTTTAAGACTCATCCAGCGATACCGGAGCACCCTTTCGACGAATTCGGCTGTACCCTGTGCCACCAGGGACAGGGAAGGGCTACCACGGTGGAGACCGCCCATGGCTACGTAGAGAGATGGCCCGAGCCCATGCTTAAAGGGGTCTATCTGCAGTCGGCCTGCGCTCGGTGCCACGAACCTCAGACATTGACCGCCGCTCCGGTACTTATGGCCGGGGCCAAGGCTTTCGACCAGTTTGGCTGCCGAGCCTGCCACAAGACCGCTGGCCGGGGCGGCGATATCGGGCCGGATTTGACCCGGGCGGGACGTCTATCCATTGAATATCTGCAAGAATCTATCGTAAACCCCAAAGCCAACGACCCTAAATCCATCATGCCCAAATTGCCCCTTTCCCAGGAACAGGTGCAGGCCCTGGTCGTATATATGTTTAGCCAGAAGGACGAGAAACCACTGCCCGGCTTGATGCCGCCCCCAAAAGCGCCAGCCCCCGCGCCAACACCTGCCCCCGTGCCCACCAGCGCTTCTGAATGAGGGAGAATATATAGGGGGAAACCCTTTTCAAAGGGTTCCCCCTATAGCCCGAATAAATTTTGATTAGACTCTTTGGGTAAAACCTGGTATAGTCCTTTATCGGTCGAGATATTTTTTAGCTGATTAGAGCAGCTGGAGGTAGGATGATGGGCAAGATAAGTCCAGAGTTAAGGGAGATGATTGAGAAAGAGCGGCTGGTATTTACCGCCACGGTGGGGAAGGACGGCACTCCCAACGTGTCGCCCAAGGGTTCGATCAGGGTCTGGGATGATGACAACTTGATCTTTGTGGAGCGCAACTCGCGCCGCACCCGGGAGAATCTGAAGGAGAACAACAAGATCGCTTTGGTGGTCTTGGACAAGGAAACATCGAAGGGGTTTCAGATCAAAGGCCAGGCCGAAGTAATTGATAAGGGGCTGGTTTTCGAGCAGGTGGACAAGACGGAAAAGGGCCGGACTCCGTACCGGGGCCCTTTTAACTACGTGATTATGATAGGGGTAGCTGAGGTTTTCCCCATACCCACCCCAAAGGCTTAAGAAGCTTGAACCGTGAGCTCGGCATGCCAGCACTGGTCAGCGCCAGGGAGGATATAGGCGCACGCGTTTGCGAGCTGAGGGAGGGCGCTTTTTTTTATCCAAGTAAGTTAGGAGGAAGGTTATGCCTTATAAAGATCTGAGGGAATACATACAAAGATTGGAGAAGGAGGGACTCTTTCGCTGGGTGGATGAGGAGGTGGACAAGGACTGGGAGCTGAGCTGCATAATGCGCACCCTGTTTCGCGGTCTACCATCGGAGAAGAGGGTAGCAGTTGGCTTCAGAAACGTAAAGGGATACAAGATACCGGTGGTGGTAGGGATGATCGGCGCGTCCAAGCAGGTCCAGGCTATGGCCATGGAGACAGAGCCGGATGTGGTGAAGATACATGAAAAATGGATCAAGGCGCAGGAAAATCCGGTCGAGCCGGTGATGGTTTCCTCCGGCCCGGTTAAGGAGGTTATCCTCAAGGGCAATGATGTAGACCTTTACAAGATCCCGGTCCCCGTCTGGACTCCAGACCGGGACCCGGCGCCATTCTTCAACCCCCTCTGGGTTACAAAAAATGCCGCTACCAAGGGCAGAAACATGGGCATGTACCGGGTCCATGTGAAGGGCAAGGCCAAGACCGGCATTTATTTCGCCGGCACTCATCAACATGGCCTTACCGACATTTTGAGTTGGGACGCATTGGGCAAGCCGACCGAGGCAGCTTTCATAGTCGGCTGCGACCCTTCTTTGTACGTAGCCGCGGTAACCAAAGTCCCGCTTGGAGTGGATGAGTTCTCGGTAGCTGGCGGCATTCGAGGGGAACCGGTGGAACTGGTCAAGTGCGAGACCGTGGATATAGAGGTGCCGGCCAGCGCGGAGTTCATAATTGAAGGGGAATTCCGGGCCAACGAGCGGGAGCCGGAAGGCCCGTTTGGGGAATGGACCGGCTATATGGCTTCGGCTCCGTTCGGGATGCCGGTATTTCATGTGAAATGTATCACCCACCGAAAGGACCCGATATATCAAGGTGTTATCAGCCAGATGCCGCCCAGCGAATCGAGCGGCATGCGCCAGGCATTGTATGAAGGCTTGGTGCTAAAGCACCTAAAACATGATTTGAAACTCCCGGGAATTGTGGACGTACATCTTCCTGAGTCAACCGGATGTAACGGCTATCTTTGGATCAGCATTAAGAAGACATATCCCGGTCAGGTGGAGCAGGTTGCCGCCGCGGCTTTGGGGCGAATGGGCCCGCGGATAAGCAAGTATATAATTATTACTGATGACGACATAGACATTCGCGATGCCTTTGCCCGAGAATGGGCCCTGGGGTTCAGGGTTCGGCTGGAGGAAGATATACAGATAAGCCGGGTAACCGCGGCCCTGAGCATGGACCCTTCGGCCACTGAAGACGAAAATATACCATTGGATGATCGAACCGGTGCAAAGGTAATAATAGATGCCACCAAGAAATGGGAATACCCGGCCATTGCTTTACCTCCCAGGAAATATCTGGAAAAGGTAACCAGCCAGTGGTCAAAATACGGCCTGCCTGAGGTGGATACCTCCTGGGTTTTTCGGGGCGTGCCTGAAAATTAGGAGAAACCTTTCCCGTACCCCTTGGGAAGTAAACTGGATTTTGGGCGTTGACAGCTTAGGAATGTCTGTAGTAGGTTGGTGAAAGAAAAAATTCGGGTTTTTTAGCAACTATAAAAAGCTAAAAGGAGGTTGTTTATGCTTTTTGACGGCTTTCGTGATTTCCTGCAATATCTGGAGGGGAAGGGGGAGTTAAAAAGAGTGAAAAAACCCGTTGACCGCTATCTGGAGACCACATTGGTGGCCAAAAAATCGATAGAGGTAGGCGGACCGGGCTTGTTTTTCGAAAACGTGAAAGGTTTCGATATCCCCCTGACAGTGGGCCTCTACGGTAACATCAACAGAATCTACGATGTTCTGGAGACTACTCCTCAGAACTTTCCCAAGGAGTATGCGCAAAGGGGTACTCGCTGGAAGGATTTCCTTCCCAATATCGTCAAGGATGGGCCCTGCAAGGAGAATATTATCCTGGGGGATAAGGTAGACATTAATATGTTCCCCATTACCTGGCACGCGGAAAAGGACAAGGGTTGGTACATAGACGCTACCTGTTGCGTTGTTCAACACCCTGATACCAAAATAAGGAACGCTTCGGTACATCGCCTCTATATCCACGAAAAGAACCAGACCGGGCTGTGGATGAGTCCTTTCAACCTTTGGCACATAATCATGCTCCATTGGGAAAAAGGCATACCCTGTCCCATGGCGGTGGCCGTCGGGGTAGACCCTCATACCTGGATGGCCTCGGCCACCAGCATGCCCCTGGAGCAGGATGAGTTCGCCTTCGCTGGGGCCCAGCGGGGAAAGCCGATTGATATGGTGAAATGCGAAACGATAGACCTGGACGTGCCCGCTAGTGCCGAGATCGTCCTGGAGGGAGAAATACCACCGCACGAAAGAAAGCTGGAAGCACCCTTCGTTGAATTCACCGGTTATTACGGCGACGAGAGGTTGGCCCCGGTGTTCAACATCAAGGCTATTACCCATCGCAACGATCCCATTTATACCGACATCGTGACTGGTCCGCCCCCGGATGAGAACCAGCCGTTAAACGTGTTCAATGCGCCGCAGATTTACGAGGCCCTGCGCCGGGTATTCCCTGAGGAAAGCATCCTGGATATCTATCTCACTCCGGGTGGTTGTGTCTATTTCAATTGTGTGGTCCGCATAAAGAAAAGGTACCCTGGCCACGGGAAGCAGGTGGCCTCAGCTATCCTGTCCTACCAATCAGTGAAGAACGTCTGGGTGGTGGACGATGATATCGATGCCCGCGACCCGGTTATGGTAGAGTGGGCCTTCACCACTAGATGCCGGGGCAAGGACGACGTCATCTTTATCCAGGATAGCTTGGGAATACCGCTGGACCCGACATCCACAGACAGCTTCGTAACCAAAATGGGGTTTGACTGCACCAAGCCGGTGGGCCAAGACAAGGTTACCTCTACCATGATCCACCACCCCTGCTACTACCCCACAGATACGGTAAACCTGGCTGATTATATCGGCGAATAGAGAGGAGGAAGTCAGTATGGCGGAAAAGAAACCAGCGGACACGCAATCCTACCGCTGTACCCGGTGCGGTTATGTCGTTACTGTGGAGACAGACGCGAAAGCTCCTGAGTACTGCCCTAACTGTGCAGTAACCCATCTTTTAGGCAAGATGGAGCCAATGGGCAAGAGCTAATGCTTCGGACCAAACGGGTTCTGGGCTCAGTATTTGTTTTTGTAGCCTTTGTAGCCGTTTGGTGGGTTGTGCCCGGACTGCTTGACATCCCTCGGTTTATCCTGCCCACTCCACCCGAGCTGGTCGAGGAATTTTGGCTGGCGCTTAGAGAGAGGAATCTCTTAACTCATACCTGGATTACCTTCGTCGAAATCGTTCTAGGGTTCTTCTTGGGAAGCTTGCTGGGAATAGTGGTCGGTTACTCCCTGAGCTTCTCAAGAACCCTGGAAGTTGTGATATCTCCCTATGTGCTGGCCCTGCAGATTTCACCTAAGATAGCTTTTGCTCCCCTGTTTATTCTATGGTTTGGTTTTGGGATCTTCCCCAAGGTATTAACCGCCATCCTGGTGGTCTTCTTTCCCATAATGATTAATGTACTGGTCAGCGTGAGGTTCGTCGACTACGACCTTATTCAGCTCATGCGTTCCTTCAAGGCCAGTCGCTGGCAGATATTCTGGACGGTGGAATTCCCCAGTTCCTTGCCTGCCCTTTTTAGCGGTTTGCGCATCGGGGCCACCTTGGCCGTCATTGGAGTAGTGGTGGGAGAACTGGTGGGCGCTAACATCGGCCTGGGTTACCTCCTGGTGGTGGGAGAGGGCCAGGCCTTGACCGGTTTGGTCTTGGTAACTATCTTTATGCTCACCATCCTGGGGATGTTTTTCTACTTCGCGGTTGTGGCGGTGGAAAAGGTGGTCTTACGTTGGCATGTACCGGCTCAGGCTGAAGGAGCAGGCGTACAAGTAGTCGCACCTTAATGGCTGGTGATATGAACTCGCGGCGGGTTAGAGTAAACGCCGAATCGGTGGGCAAGACCTTTTACCAGCGGGCGGGAAAAGGCCAGACCACCGAAGTATCAGCCTTGAAGGATGTCTCTTTTTCGGTTAATGAGAAAGAGATAGTTGGCCTGGTGGGACCGAGTGGATGCGGGAAGAGCACCATCCTGGGCCTGGCGGCCGGTTTGATCTTCCCTAGCAAAGGGCGGATTCTGATTGATGGAGAGAAGGTTATCGGGCCTAACGAGAAGATCGGATTTATGCTGCAAAAAGACTTGCTGCTTCCCTGGAAGACAATTATCCAAAACGTGGAGCTGGGCCAGAAGATCAGAGGGGTTCCCAGGGAGATCAGGCGGGAAAAGGCCCTCGGTTTGCTGAAGAAATACGGGCTGGCGGAGTTTTGTCTTAAATATCCCTCGCAACTATCGGGAGGGATGCGCCAGCGGGTGTCGTTGGCCCGTACCCTGGTCATTGATCCGGAAATCCTACTGCTGGATGAACCGTTTTCAGCGCTGGACTATCAAACAAGACTGATCCTCCAGCAGGATGTTTATAACATCTTAAGGGAACAAGAGAAGACGGTTATCTTCATAACCCACGACATAGGGGAGGCGATCACCATATCGGACCGGGTCCTGGTGATGAGCCGGCGGCCAGGGAGGATCAAGATGAGTATTGACATTGATATGCCGCACGGTCTTGACCTGATGAAAAGAAGAAAGTCGAAAGAGTACGGTGATTACTACCAGCTTATCTGGGATAATCTGGATATCCCCTTGGGAAGTTAGACCTGCAGGCCGTTGGCATGAACCTCACAGAGAAAGCCGGCCCAATTGGAAGTGGGATGGTCGTTGCCTTGCTTTTGGCGGCAGGGGAATCGAAACGGATGGGCCGAAACAAACTGTTGATGCCCCTGCAGGGAAAGCCTTTAGTTCGGCGGGCGCTGGAGAACTTGTTGGCATCGGCCGTAGACCAAATAACGGTCGTGCTGGGCCATCAAGCGGAAGAAACCGCTCAGGCAATTAAGCCCGTTCTCAGCCGTAACCCGGACAGAGTGACCACAGTAGTAAACCAGGACTTCGCTCAAGGAATGAGTACCAGCATACGAGCCGGCCTTAAGGATTTGTCTAGGGAATGTCAGGCTGTCATGATTGCTTTGGCCGATGAGCCCTTTGTCGAGCCCCAGGTTATCGATGTCCTTATCACCGCCTATCGAGGGCGAAAGGGCGATATAGTCGTCCCCACATTTCAGGGCCGGATGGGCCATCCGGCCCTGTTCGATCGGAAATATTTTCCTGAGCTGTCGGCCCTGAAGGGCGATGTGGGAGCAAGGTCAGTAGTACAGGCCCACAAGCAGGAACTGGCTAGCTTAGAGGTCAACCAACAGGGCATCCTCCTAGACGTGGATGACATCGAGACTTATCAACGCCTGGCCGAAAAATGGAAGGGGCCGGGCTAGTTTTTTGTGGGGGGAACCCTTTGTAAAGGGTTTTCCCCAGAGAAGGCCCCTCCCCACAAACTATCACCCATGTTTTGTAACAATATAAATTAGGTGTTAGAAAAGTATTGACAGATTTTCGGCCAGGTGATAAATAGGTACAAGAAAGGGGAAAGGATTGAAAAGGGATAGAGGCAGGACGATGAACTGGGCGTGGTGGTGGAAGACCATAGTGGTAGAAGCGCGCCCACCAACCTGGTAGCAGGTAATAAATAGATTAAGTAAGCCGTGGGCGGCTTCAGAAGGTCCCACGGCTTTTTTGTTTAGTTTCATCCAGCCATGGGTTCTTCTGGAACTCATGGCTTTTTTTTTAGCCGAGGTGGTTGCTTATGTTGAAGAAAGCTATTGATAAGGTTGCTCAGAGAGGGAACCTAACGGAGCAGGAAGCCTTTAAGGCTATGTCCGTTATAATGGGCGGAGAGGTATCGCCGGTTCAAATCGCCGCTTACATCACCGCGCTGAGTATGAAGGGTGAGACCGTGGACGAGATAGCCGGTTCGGCCAAGGCCATGCGGGCAAAGGCCTTATCCTTGGACCTGCCCTTTGACCGAAGCCTTCCCCTGCTGGACACCGCCGGTACCGGAGGCGATGGAAGCCAGACCTTTAACATATCCACCACGGTTGCTTTGGTGGCCGCCGGCGCGGGCCTGTGGGTAGCCAAGCATGGTAACCGCTCCGTCTCCAGCCGGTGCGGCAGCGCCGACTTGTTATCCGCCCTGGGTGTACAGATAACCGCTTCCCCGGCCATCGTGAGGAGATGTTTGGAGACGATCGGTATTGGGTTCTTGTATGCGCCCACTTTTCATACAGCCATGAAGTACGCGCTCGGCCCCAGGCGCGAGATCGGGATAAGGACCATATTCAACCTGTTGGGGCCGTTGACCAATCCCGCGGGTGCAAACGTTCAGATACTGGGGGTGTTCAGGCCGGAACTGACCGAGCCGCTGGCCCAGGTGTTGAAATCTATAGGGACTAAGTCTGCCCTGGTGGTTCATGGGGATGGAAGCTATGACGAAATCACCACCACCGGCAGAACGAAGGTGAGCCGCCTGCTGGGCGATCAGGTGAAGACTTATTGGATCCAACCCGAGGATGTCGGCTTGAGAAGGGTGGATCCGAAGGAGCTTCGGGGGGGAGACGCTCATCACAACGCTGATATCACTTTGAGCATTCTCCGGGGAGAGAGAGGGCCGAAGCGGGATGTGGTGTTGCTAAATGCCGCGGCCGCTTTTGTTATAGCCGGTAAAGTCAAAAACCTGAAACAAGGGATGGAGCTAGCTGGCCAGTCGATTGATTCAGGGAATGCTCTTGGCAAACTGGAGCAGCTGATAAACTTGACTAATAGTGATGGGTCAGGCGGAGTCAAATGATTAAGAGAATCGCCCAGGAAAAAGCTCGGGAGGTTGAAGCCCGGGCGAAAAGAACGCCGCTTCCTGTTCTAAAAGAGGCACTAACTCAATGCCCAACGCCCCGGGATTTCGCCGCCGCACTTATTCAGGATGGCCGGGTCAGCCTTATCGGCGAGATTAAAAGCGCTTCCCCCTCAGCGGGAACCATCCGCGCCGGTATTGACCCCGGTCAACTGGCCCGGATATTTGAGACTGGCGGTGTGGCCGCGGTTTCGGTGCTAACTGAGGAAAGGTTCTTTGGGGGGCGGCTGGAATACTTGAGCCGGGTACGGGAGTGCTGTTCCCTGCCGATATTGCAGAAGGATTTCATACTTGATGAGTACCAAGTATATGAGGCCCGAGTGTATGGCGCGGACGCGCTGCTACTTATCGCCCGGCTGTTATCGGAGCAGAAATTGGCAGCGCTGTTCCACTTAAGTCATGGGCTGGGCCTGGTCCCTTTAATGGAGGTTCACGACTTGAGGGATGTGGGCAAGGTGCTCGATATCGGTGCTCAGATAATCGTGATAAACAACCGGGACCTGGAGACCTTTGCCGTCGATCTAGGTACTACCTCCAGGCTCAGACCCCACTTACCCCGGGATAAAGTGGTCATTAGTGCCAGTGGCATTAAATCGGCCGCGGATGTGGTCATGTTAGCCAGAACCGGGGTCCACGCCCTGCTGGTGGGTGAGGCTATCATGAGAAGCGCCGACATCCCCCAAAAGGTTGAGGAGCTTATTTCGGCGGCCAGCAGATGACCAGGATAAAGATCTGCGGGATAACCAATCTTGGAGATGCCTTGGCTGCGGCCGGGGCAGGCGCTCACGCGCTGGGGTTTGTCTTCGCACCCAGCCCCAGGCGGGCCGACCCTAGCCAGGTTAAAGAAATAGTCAGAGAACTTCCGCCCTACTTAAATATCGTTGGCGTCTTTGTAGATGAAAGGGAGGAGGTGGTGAGGGAAATAGCTGAGCTTTGCCAGCTGGATACCCTCCAGTTCCATGGCCGTGAATCCCCCGAATACTGTTCCCGGTTTTCTCAGCGGGTGATAAAAGCGGTTCGGTTAACCCAGGGGAGGGAGCTGAGGATACTGGAGCATTATCGGGTAGCCGCCTTTTTAATAGACTCCCGGTTAGGACCGAGACGGGCAGGCGGTGGTCAAACTGTGGATTGGGAACTGGCCCGCCGGGCCGGTTGGTACGGGAAGATAGTTCTTTCCGGTGGGCTTACTTGTGCCAACGTGAGCCGGGCCATCAAGTTAGTCTCCCCGGCCGCGGTGGATGTATCAAGTGGAGTGGAGTTATCTCCTGGGAGAAAGGATGCGGCCAAGATAAGATATTTCATTCAGGCCGTCAACGAGGCAGACCTTGCTGGCTATGCTGTTATGAGACAGCTATGAAAAGAGCAGGCGCTAGTTGAGGGGGTAACCTTTCAGAGGGACGGGGCCGCTAGTTAAAGGAGAACGAATGAGCCGTATCAAAAATACCTTTAAGCGACTGAAGAAGCAAGGCAAGACCGCGCTCATTACCTTTCTGGCTGCTGGCTACCCGGATTTGTCTACCACTGAATCTCTGGCCCTGGAGCTGGTCCAGAGGGGCAGTGACATTATAGAATTGGGTGTTCCTTTCTCCGAACCGGTGGCTGATGGGCCGATTATCCAGGCCGCTTATCAAAAAGCGCTGGAAGACGGCGTCGGGCTCAAAGAGGTCCTGACTCTGGTGGAAAGGATAAGGGAGAGTTCTCAAATTCCCCTGATCCTTATGAGCTATTTCAAGTTGGTTAGAGAATACGGGCTGGGGGCCTTCGCACAGAGGGCGACCGCAGCCGGTTTAGATGGCGTCATCGTACCCGACCTGGCTTTGGAGAAGGCCGGGGAGCTGATAGGCCCGGCAAGGAAGTACGGTCTTGATACGATATTTCTAATCTCACCTGCAAGCCCGGCAGCGGGCGTTAAAAAGGTGACCCGGGCCAGCACTGGTTTTGTATACTGCGCCAGCACCGCTGGCGTTAGCGGGGGGCGGATCGAGCATCCCAACGGGCTGAGGGCTTACCTGGCCGGGGTTCGCAGTTACACTAAAAAACCACTGGCCGTAGGTTTTGGTGTCGAAACCGCCGAACAGGTGAGGGAGATCTCCACGTTTGCCGATGGTGTAGTGGTCGGTAGCGCTTTAATGAGAGTCGTGGCTGAAAACCTGGGCTCGACTCCTAAAATAGTTCGAGAGTTGGGAGATAAAACAGCCGATCTTGCCCGCGGCACAAGGGCACGGGCGGATAGTGCGCTGGCAGCATTGCTCAGGGAAGGGCTATGATAAACGGTTACGATGCCCGGCTTTGGCGGCCCCGGCTATTCAGGATGCGTTTGAGGAAGTAGCCGGTGTAGGATTTGGGATTCTTGGCCACCTCTTCCGGGGTACCGGTTGCTACCATCTCGCCGCCCTTATCGCCGCCTTCCGGTCCCAGGTCAATTATGTAATCAGCCGTCTTTATCACCTCAAGATTATGTTCGATTACTACTACGGTATTGCCCTGGTCCACCAGCCGGTTGAGTACATCCAACAACTTCTGAATATCGGCGAAATGCAGTCCAGTGGTCGGCTCGTCCAGGATATAGATGGTTTGGCCGGTGCTTCGCCGGGAAAGCTCCTTAGAAAGCTTTATGCGTTGAGCCTCGCCTCCGGACAGGGTGGTGGCCGGTTGGCCTAACTTGATGTAACCTAGGCCGACGTCCTCCAGGGTCCTGAGCTTATGCCGGATGCGGGGTATATTCTCCATGAACTTGAGAAGCTCGGTCACGGTCATATCCAGAATATCGGCTATATTCTTACCCCGATATCTTATCTCCAATGTCTCCCGGTTGTAGCGTTTGCCCCGGCAGCCATCGCAGCTGACGAAAACATCAGGCAGAAAATGCATCTCGATCCTTATTATCCCATCTCCGGTACATGCCTCGCACCGACCGCCGTGAACGTTGAAGCTGAAACGGCCCGGCCGGTAGCCCCGCACTCGAGATTCGGGTAACTGGGCAAACAACTCACGAATAAAGGTGAACACTCCGGTATAAGTAACCGGGTTAGAACGGGGGGTGCGGCCAATGGGGGACTGGTCGATATCGATCACCTTATCCAGATGGTCAAGGCCGGTTATCTCGTCATGGGCCCCCACCGTTTCCCTGGAGCGGTGGATCTTCTGCGCCAAGGCTCGATAAAGGGTATCTATAATCAGACTGCTTTTGCCCGAGCCTGATACTCCGGTAACGCAGGTGAATCTTCCCAGCGGGATGCTCACATCAAGGTTCTTGAGGTTATTTTGCCGCGCACGCTTAAGGGTTAAGAAATGGGAGGCTGACGGCCGCCTTGCAGGTACGGGTATGGTCAACCGCCGAGAAAGGTACTGGCCGGTTAAAGAGTTACTGTTGGCCATGATCTGCTTTGACGACCCACACGCGACGATGTGACCCCCAGCCGGCCCCGCGCCCGGCCCCATGTCAATAATGTAGTCCGCGCTTTTGATGGTCTGCTCGTCATGCTCCACCACCAGCACGCTATTTCCCATATCCCTGAGCCTCTTTAAGGTGTTTAGCAGCCGGGTGTTATCCCGCTGGTGCAGGCCGATGGAGGGCTCATCAAGGATATACAGGACGCCCATCAGCGAGGAGCCTATCTGGGTAGCCAGGCGGATGCGCTGGCCTTCACCCCCGGCCAAAGTGCCCGCCATCCGGTCTAAAGTGAGATAGTCGAGGCCAACATTGACCAGAAAGCTGAGCCGCTCTCTAATCTCTTTCAGGATGCGTCGCGCTACCTCGGCCCGACGGGGGGGAAGAATCAAGTTGGCGAAGAAAGCCTCGGCCTCTTTTATCGAGAAGCTGGTCAACTCGGAGATATTCAAACCGTTTACTTTGATGTGTAAGCTCTCTGGTTTCAGCCGGGCCCCGTGGCAGGAATCGCAGGGGGTGTTGCTCATGTATTGTTCGATATCCCCCCGGACTGCTTCCGAGCCGGTCTCTTTATAGCGACGCTTGAGATAGGGCACTATTCCCTCAAACGGGCGTTGGTAAAAGTGCTTTCGGTCACCGTCATAATAAAAAAGCCGTATCCGCTCGTCACCGGATCCGTGCAAAATCACCCGCTGCTGCTCAGGTTTTAGTTTCTTAAACGGGGTATGAATGCTGAACCGGTAGTGGGCGGCCAACGCCTCCATAAGTTGAAGAAAATATACGGAATGGCGCTTGGACCAGGGCTGAATAACCCCCTCTCTCAAGGAAAGAGATTTGTCAGCCACAATTAGATCGGGGTTGAAGTCTCGCTTAAACCCAAGCCCATCGCAGGCCGGACAGGCTCCGTATGGGTTGTTAAAGGAGAAGAGTCGAGGGGATATCTCAGGAAAGGATACGCCACAGTCCTGGCAGGCGAACTGCTGGCTGAAAACCATCGATTCTCCACCCAGAATCTCCACCGTGGCCAAGCCTTTAGCCAGGTTGGTAGCCAGGGAGAAGGAGTCGGCCAGCCGGGCCTGGATAGCTGGCTTGATCACCATTCTATCCACCACTACCTCCAGGGTGTGTTTCTTTTTCCTGTTTAATACGATCTCCTCCGAGGTTTCCCGCATTTGACCGTCGACCTTTACCCGGAGGAAACCCTGTTCGCGAAACTGGGCCAGCTCCTTACGGTACTCCCCTTTGCGCCCTCTGACCACCGGAGCCAGGATATGGATACGGGTGCCCGAGGCCAGCTCCATTATCTGGTCCACCATCTGTGAAATGCTCTGGCTGGCGATCTTCTTGCCGCACCGGTAACAAAAAGCCTCTCCCGCTCGGGCATACAAAAGGCGCAGGTAATCATAAATCTCGGTTACGGTGGCCACGGTGGAGCGAGGGTTTCGGCTGGCGGTCTTTTGTTCTATGGAGATGGCTGGAGAGAGCCCCTCGATGGCATCCACGTCTGGCTTTTCCATCTGTTCCAGGAATTGCCGGGCGTAAGTGGATAGAGATTCCACGTACCGCCGTTGTCCCTCGGCGTAAATGGTGTCAAAGGCCAGGGATGATTTGCCCGAGCCTGATAAGCCGGTGATAACCACCAATTTGTCTCTCGGGATCTCCAGGTTTATATTTTTCAGGTTGTGCTCTCGGGCACCCTTTATCTTTATCCTATCTAGCGCCACTATTCCTGCCTTGGCTTATAGCTTGATCTCGACATGTGCCTTTTCCTTAACTTTCTTGACCCACTGGCTGAACTTCTTCTCTAAGGATTCTTGGTAAAGCTTATTCTTTATCTTCTCCTTGACCTCATCGAATGGGATGGCTCTCGTCTCTTGTTTGTCGACCAGTTTGATAATCAGGAAACCGGCTGGTGTGGTCACCACCTGGCTGACCTGGCCCACCTGCAATGCCAGGGTAGCTTGGCGAAAAAGCAGCTCCATCTTCTCAGGCTTCAAAAAACCCATATCGCCCCCGTCTTGGGCATTGGGTCCCTGGGAGTACTGTCTGGCTAAAGCCTCGAACTGGGCCCCCGCTTTTATCTTCTTCAGCACCTCCTCAGCCTGCTTTCTGCTTTTTTCCTTCACTTGGGCGGGTGCATTGGCCGGCGCGGCCAGGAAGATAATCATCGGCCGCACCTTGACCTCGGTCTGGTAATCGGAGATATTTTTTTGATAGTACTCTTTGCTCTTCTCTTCAGTCACCGCCACCCGGGAGCGGACCTCAGAACGGATAAGTTTCATTTTCTTCATCTGTCCCTTGATCTGGGTACGGTATAACTCCATGGTGACATTTTCCCTTTTCAGGGCCTGTTCCAGCTCATCTTTAGTTATCTTGTTAGTATTCATGACATCGGCGATCGCGGCATCTACCTCCTTCTCGGTGACCATGATACCCAGGCGAGCTGCTTCTTGGTCAATTATCCTGGCCTCGATAAGACGCTCCAGTAGTTTTCCTCTGATTTCCTGGACGCTCTTCTTATCCAACCCCTCCTCCAGGGGTGTCTTAAAAAACGATTTGGTAGCTGCCTCCAGCTCGGATAGGGTGACTATATCATCGTTGACCACGGCCACGATACGGTCGATCAGCGTTCCCGCATAACTCAAACTGATGGCAGCCAGAAGGCTAACCGCTATTGCCAAACCGCTGCGGAACTTCCTCACTCCCATTCTCCTTTCTCGCCGGCTGGAGGTTTGGGTTTCAGCCCGGATTGACCAGGATTGTTTTTCGGGGGAAAAGAGACCCACCCGCTAGCCACCGGTATGACCCCGACTCTTTGGCCGGCAGTGGCACGGGAAAATATCTTAAAACATGAATGGCTGGTCTGCTTCAAGCTTCCTGCCCGTTCAGGGGGGAGTCTGGAACCCCCGGATAGAAAAGGCTCAGGCGTCTTAATCCCTCCAATTTCTCGCTCCGCCCCAGCCTGGCTGCCCGGGCGCAATTATGTAGAATCCGAATGGTGCGCTCGTATGTATCCCTATCCACCGGATAGGGGTGTCCGTCCTTGCCCCCGTGGGCAAAGCTGAACCGGGCCGGGTCGCGCGGGCTTGGGGTCGCCCCGAACAACAGCTCAGAGAGAAGGGTCAGCGCCCGAATGGTCTTGGCGCCCACCCCCGCGGTGGCCAGCACAGCTTGAAAATCAGCCGGTTGTTTCTCGTAGGTCTTGAGAAAGATGCTGGCCAGCTTGCCCTCGTTCAAGTCGGCCAGAGAGATATGGTGCCGGGAGGGCAGTTCAAGGGCTTTCCCCTTTTTTATCTCCTTGATCAGCCGGTCCGGGCTTTCTCGGGATAGTTGGGCTATCTTCGAACGGGTGGTTTCGCTCTCTCTGGCCACCAGGTTGAGGACTGGGCCTCGTTGGTCACAACAAATGGCCGCGTGGGGCTCCACCACGAAGTCAGGGACGATTTCACTGAACCAGTGGTAGCGCCGGGCCAAACCGGTATCTTCGTTCATTCCCTGCTGGACCACCGCCCAATGACCATCCTGAGTAAATAGGAAACAATGGTGATATATCCGGTATCCATCTTGAAGGGCACTGGAGTCTACCTTGGCCGCCATGCGACTGGCGTAGATCAGTGGCTTGGCATCAGCACCGATCAGCTGGCAGGCCGAGGCTATCTCCCCAGGCGTTTGCCGCGAGGTGCGACCTTTACCCCCAGCGACAAACAAGTCCAGCTCCTTATTTAAGCCCCTGAGGCCCTCTTTCAAAGCGCCGCACACGGTGGTGGTGAGGCCGCTGCTATGCCAGTCGAATCCCAGAAAGCAACCAAAGGCCTGAAACCAGAAGGGGTCAGCCAGCCTCTCTAAGAGATGGGCGGGCCCATACCGTTCCGCCATGACCAGGGCGATCTCCCGGGCCATCCTCACCATCCTTTGAAAAAGCCAAGCCGGGGCCCGGCCCCGGTGGAGGGGAAGGGTGGCTATACCTCTTTTCATCCGAGCCTCTTTTAATCCCCTGATTGTCAGCTCCATCATACAATGATATGGTTCAGGGGGGCAAGGATTATGAAAGCTGCACAGAGGATAATCACTAAGCCAGACAAGCTTTCCCTAGGGGCCGTTTTACTGGTGGTCATCGTCTCTTATTTCTGGGGTCTGGGGATAGTAGGCAGCAAGCTGGCGCTGAAGTTCTTTACCCCGTTTGCCTATTCCGGATTCCGTTTCTTGATAGCCAGTCTTTTTCTCTTGGCGGTAGCCTTCTTCACCGGACAACCGATGCCAAAGAAGAAGAGGGATTGGGCCGGTTTAGGCTTGCTGGGGTTTTTGCACACTACCCTTCTTTACTCCTTTCTCTACACCGGCATGGACTACATAACCGCGGGTAAGACCATAGTCATCCTGAACTCGCAGCCCTTCTGGGTGGCGTTGGCCGCGCCGTTGTTTCTGTTGGAGAAGAGGTTTAATCTGGGCATGGTCGCTGGTCTGCTCCTGGGATTCATCGGGGTCAGCGTAATATTCATAAAAGATATTCTCCAATTCAATCCGGCTGACCTGCGGGGAGGAGGTCTGGTACTTCTGGCGGCTTTGAGTTGGACTGCGGGAACCATCTATGCCAAGAAGCTCATGCTCTCGGTTACACCCCTGGTTACTGTCGCGGTGCAGATGTTTCTGGGCTCGCTGCCTCTGCTTGTGCTGGGGGGTGTTGTACCCTATGAGGCGAGGTTGGGACTTGGTTTGGTCTCAGCAGCGCTGTTAGTGGGATTGGCCATTTTTTGCAGCTGCACCCCCTATTTTCTGTGGTTTTGGCTGTTGAAGCGGTATCCTTCCGGGATTCTCTCTTCCTTCAACTTCCTCCAGATAATCTTCTCCGTGGCCATGGCTTACCCTATACTAGGTGAAACTGTGGGGCTGAGCCTGGTGCTCGGAGCCGCATTAGTGAGCCTGGGCATCTACATGGTCAACCGATTTTAGTGGGGAGTCACTTTCTATGGAAGAACTCTTTAAGCAGTCGCTCTTGAATTATCTCAAACAGCACAACACCATGACCTTGGCCACCTCATCCAATGGTGCGCCTTGGGCGGCAGCCGTCTTTTACGTTAATGACGGCTTTGACATTTACTTCTTGTCAGAGCCCAACTCTCGCCATGCCAGCGCTATCGAGGAAAACGGGATGGTGGCTGCCACCATAAATGAGGACCACCATGATTGGCGCAAGATCCAGGGGATTCAGTTGGAGGGCCAAGCCGGAAGAGTTACCTCTCGGGTGAAGAGGGCCAAGGTCCTGGCCCTGTATGTAGCCAAATTCCCTTTCGTGGGAAAGATGCTAGTAAGCCCGCGGCTATTCTCCGGCAAGGTGGCCCGGGCGCTTGCCAAGGTGAAATTTTACAAGGTTACCTCCAAGCGCATTCGGCTTATCGACAACACCAGGGAGTTTGGTTACAAGGATGAGATAATCTTGCCCTGAACCGGAACTCAGCCCTCCACCTCGGCCAGCATCTGATTCACTTTCTTAGTTACCTGGTTATCAGCTCCCACCAGCTTGTTGAAGTGGTCGCAGATCTTTTTTAAAACCTCCAGGTACTGGGGCTTGCATTCAGCCTTGGCCGCCTCGGGCAAGGTATTATACATCCGGTTAATATTGTCGACCCAGTTGGACAGGTAACCGGGCTCCAGGTTATGCCTTTCGTAAAGATAACCCTCCAAGCAGCCAGCTTTAGCCGCGAAATCGAACACGTCCCGATATTCGGCCATGACAGTCCTCCTTTTGTCCCTTATTGCCTTCTTTCTTTTAAATTGCCACCAACCTTGTTGGCAAGGCAAGTGGAAAAACTCGCTCTGCCTAATCTAGCTAATAAAAGTTTATACTATTTTTAACCTAATTTAGAGAGGTCATTCAAATATTTTTTCCTCTCCGCAGGGCTCCCCCACAGGATTGCGCCTTGAAACCGCGAAGCTGGTAAAATAGAATAAATTTGTGGCTTTTTAATTTAGCTTAATTTCTTCGGGAAGAAAAGGTGTGTCAGGGAGAAACCGATAGCTTGCTGCTCCCCCTAGTGAAGGCTTTGGCAGAAGGGCGAAAACGGGCTCAGCTGTATGGTGCTTCCGGCTCCTGTGCCGCGTTTGTGGCCAGCCAGGTTATGCAGGAGATGGCGCGGCCATTTTTACTGGTCACCCCAGGGGCCAAAGAGGCGGAGGAACTTTACACCGACCTGAAGTTTTTTCTCGGTTTTCTCGGCTACGACCATTGCCGAGAGGGTATCGCCCTGTTTCCCAGCCAGGAATCGCCGGGTTTTTCCCTTTCCCTGTCAGACCGGGACCAGCAAAGCCGGAAGGTCTCCATTTTGGCTCGCCTGCTTAGGGGGGAAATCACCACACTGGTCACATCAGTAATTGCCCTTTCCCGTTACCTGATCCCCAGGTATGTCCTGGCTGAGCATTGCGACGAGATTACCGTGGGCCAGGAGATAGAAAGAGAGCAACTGATTGAGCGGCTTATAGAGAGGGGATACCAGCGGGTGGCTTTGGTGGAGGGAAACGGTGAGTTCAGCGTGAGGGGCGGTATCGTCGATGTATTTTCCCCGGCGTTGGCCCAACCGATAAGACTGGAATTCTTCGGCGACAGCATTGACTCCATGCGGGAGTTCGACCCGAACAGCCAGCGCTCCCGCAAACTGATTGATAAGTTTTTGCTCATTCCTGCCAGCCAGGGTATATTCAAACCGGAATTCATGAAACAGGCGCTTTCTAATCTGCGCCAACTGGAGATATCCTATGATCTTCCCAGAAGGCTGGTGGCACCGCTTTCGGAGCGATTTAAACAAGGCGGCCCTTTTCCCGGCCAGGGTTATTTCTTACCCCTGATTTACTCTGATCGCCACACACTGCTCGATTACTTTCCCCCAAACGGGGTCATGGTATTTCTGTATCCCTCCTCTGCCAGGAAGGTCCAGGAGGCCTTCTGGAAGGAACAACAGGGCGCGTTCCAGCGGGCAGGGGAGACCGCTAACCTTATCCTGCCTCCAGAGGTTACCCAGCTGGAAAGTGATGTATTCTGGCAAAAGACCGACTCTTTCTCAAGCCTCTCCTTCGAGCTGCTGGATGCAGGTGAGGAAGGTGCAGAAGGGGTCCTTCTTGGCTCTAAGAGTAATGATGACTTGCGCGCCACACTCTTAAGTCAAGGCAATTCGGGGATTATAGCCCGCTTGGCGCGACTGCTCTCCGATTGGTTGGAAAGGGGCCGGCGGGTTGTCCTGGTAACTGCCACCCGGCACTCCGGGGAGCGACTGCGAGCGTTGCTGGCCGACCATGGTCTATTGGCCCATTTGGTGGATGCGGGTCAGGCCCAAGCCCAGGGCATGAGTCTGCAGATATGCCTGGGAGAATTATCCCGGGGATTTCGCCTGGAAAGAGCCGGTTTGGCTTTCATCACCGAGGAAGAGATATTCGGCCAGAAGCATAGGTTCAAGAAAGAGTACATCCCCAAACCGCGTCAGGCCTTCTCTGGTCTCAGGGAGCTTGGCATAGACGACTATGTGGTTCACACGGACCACGGCGTGGGGATATACCGAGGTTTGACCAAGCTGACCTTCCAAGAGGTAGCTAATGACTTCTTGGCGCTGGAATATTATGGCGGCGACAAGCTCTACCTGCCGGTGGAGAGGATAAACCTGTTGAGCCGCTATCTAGGTCCGGACAATTCTCCACCCAGCCTGGACCGTTTGGGGAATCGCTCCTGGTTAAAGACAAAACAGAAGGTAAGAGCCTCTTTGCGCAAGGTGGCCGAGGAGCTGGTCAAGATATATGCCCAGAGGCGGGTCCTGTCGGGGTACGCCTTCTCCGGCCGGGACCACTACCTGGACGAATTCGAAGCTTCCTTCCCGTACGAGGAGACCCCGGACCAGCTCAAAGCCATTGAGGACGTGCTGAACGATATGCAGATAGAAAGGCCGATGGACCGTTTGGTATGCGGTGATGTCGGTTTCGGCAAGACCGAGGTGGCGCTTCGAGCCGGGTTCAAAGCGCTCATGGATGGTAAGCAAGTGGTTGTGGTTGTGCCCACCACGGTCCTGGC
>JAZFTZ010000030.1:0-3638 GCA_036446955.1 Thermodesulfobacteriota bacterium | reverse complement strand
TTATACCCGTCTTTGCCAGGAAAAGGGACAGCCTGGCTGAATTAGTAAGATTTTTTTAGCCACCATACTTAAAACCTTACCGGGGGACGGGGCCGTGAACCTCTGTGCGGGGGGAACCCTTTTTAAAGGGTTTTTCAAGAGAAGTTTCCCCCGCAAGAGCACCCCAAGAAGCTTCGCTCCTTTATTTTCTTTGAGCCGGATAGTCTCGTATGATAAATTAGCCCCGGGGTTGACAAAATGGTCTTAGGCGAGTTGGTCGATAGAAATGCCCGAAAGTATCCGGACAAAACCGCGGTAATCTTCGGCCCCCACCGATTTAGCTTTGCGCAGTTCAGGGAGCGGGTCAACCGCTTGGCCAATGCCCTGCTGGGCTCCGGCCTGACCAAAGAAGACCGGCTGGCCATTCTGGCTAAGAATTGTCACCAGTATATGGAGATATTCTTCGCCGCGGCTAAGGCTGGGCTGGTGGTGGTTCCCCTTAACCATCGGCTGCTGGGCGGTGAGATAGCTCATATCGTCAATCATGCCCAGGCCAAACTCTTCCTCTTCCAATCTAACTATACCGGGTTAATCCGAAGCATCACCCCGGAGCTGCGATTGGTGAAGGAATACGTCTCCCTGGGGCCAGAGGTTGAAGGTTATCAGGATTATGAAAGCTTGCTGGCAAGCTATTCTGGTGATGACCCTGGAGTAGAAGTGACCGAAGAGGACATGATTTGCATCATGTATACCAGCGGCACTACCGGCAGCCCTAAGGGGGCGGTGATGACCCAGAGTAACTGGCTGGCGCATACGGTTAATATGATAATTGAGCTCAAGATCTCCTCTCATGATCGCACCCTTCACGTAATTCCTTTTTTTCACATTGCCTCTACCTGGCCCATGCTCACCCATTTCTATATGGGTGCCACCAACGTAATCTTGGAGAGCTTTGAGCCCAACGCGGTATTGGAGACCTTTGAGCGGGGGAGGATAACCACTTGTAACTTGGTGCCCAGCATGATCATTCAGCTT
Source organism: Thermodesulfobacteriota bacterium (assembly GCA_036446955.1). Taxonomy (GTDB): domain Bacteria; phylum Desulfobacterota; class JAZFTZ01; order JAZFTZ01; family JAZFTZ01; genus JAZFTZ01. Next base: position 2,624 of record JAZFTZ010000030.1, on the reverse strand, counting down.
CTGGAATCGGACGAACTCCCCCGACATGATTACAGCGGCCTCAAATGGCTGGGCTACGGTGCTTCCCCCATGCCGCTGGAGGTGTTGAGAAAAGCCATTTCCGCATTCGGGCCCAAGCTTCTCCAGGTCTACGGCCTTACCGAGGCCAATCCCTTGTTGACCCTCTTACCCGTGGAGGAACACGTACTGGAGGGAGAGGAGAAACTGGTGCGGCGGCTGACCTCTTGTGGTCGGCAGCTTATAAACGTTGATGTCAGGGTGGTGGACGATAGCGGGGCCCTGGTTAAACCCGGACAGGTGGGAGAGATAATCGCCCGGGGCGATAGCATCATAAGAGAATACTGGCGTATGCCTGAAGAAACCCGCCGGACCATAAAGGATGGCTGGCTTTACAGCGGAGATTTGGCCACTGTGGATGAAGATGGTTACATCTATATCGTGGACCGAAAGAAGGATATTATTATATCCGGGGGCGAAAATATCTCCTCTCGGGAGGTAGAGGAGGCTATTTATTGTCACCCGGCGGTCTTGGAGGCGGCCGTTATGGCCGTGCCCGATGACCACCTGGTGGAGGCGGTTAAGGCGGTGGTGGTCCTAAAGAAGGGCCAGCAGGCAAGCGAAGAGGAGATTATAGCTCTTTGCCGACAAAAACTGGCCGGATATAAACGGCCCCGCTCGGTAGATTTTGTCGATTCCCTTCCCAAGGGCGCCTCAGGAAAGATACTTAAACGAGAGCTTAGAGAAAGATACTGGAAAGACCAGCCCCGCCGGGTTTAGTTCTGTGGGGAATAACCCTTTTCAAAGGGTTTCCCCCACAATATTAGCATATGAACTCCAGGTCCTTGAGCATCTGCAGATCGTTCTCAGCGCTTCGGCCCTGGGTAGTGAGATAACCACCGATGATCAATCCATTAACTCCGGCCAGCAAGGCCAGGGACTGAAGGTCGCGCAAATTTGCCTCCCGGCCACCGGCCAGCTTTATGGTCTTATCCGGCAGAATGAGTCTGAAAAGCGCCAGCGTCTTTACCACCTCCAAGGGACGGAGCGGCTCAGCAATGGCCAAGGGTGTTCCGGGTCTGGGATTTAAGATGTTTAAAGGAATGCAGTCCACATCTAAATCTCTAAGCGCGAAGGCCAGCTCCAGCCTCTGTTCAACTGTCTCGCCCAGACCGATAATCCCTCCGCAGCAGGTCTCTATCCCGGCTTCCTTCAGTAACTTGATTGTGTTTACCCGGTCTTCATAAGCGTGAGTGGAAATTATGCTGGGGAAATGGCTGCGGGCTGTCTCCAGGTTGTGGTTGTACCGGGTCATGCCCGCCTTTTTCAGCTCATCTAAGTGGGAAGGGGACAGACAGCCCAAGGAACAATCCAAATCTAACCGGGTCTCCTGCCTGATGCGGCTAAGCGCCTCGGTTATTGTGTCCAGTTCTTGGTCGTTCACTTTTTTACCGCTGGTTACAATGCAGAAACGCTGCGTACCTATCCTTTCCGAATCCTTGGCCGCGGCCACCATAGCGTCAGCCGAGAGCAAGGGATAGCTGCTACAATCTGTAGGGTAGTGGCTGGACTGGGCACAAAACACGCAGTCCTCCGGGCAATCGCCTGATTTGGCATTGACCACGGAACAAAGGTCCATTTGATTGCCTAAAAAAGTCTGTCGTACCCTATGGGCCGCGGCTACCAGGGCCAATATTGAGTTAATCCTATTTTCCCGGGCTAAACAACTGGCCTCCTCGAAACTGATCTCTCCGCCGGCCATTATCCTATGGGTCAATTCCTCCAGTCTGATCTTCAACTAGCGACCTCCTTCAAACCCCAGGCTATATCATGGGTGAATAGTTTTCTGGTCTGCCCATTCCTCTCTCTGACAATCAAGGCACCATTTTCGTCCACTCCTTCCGCTATCCCTTTGTCCAGTCCCTGGCCGGACATTATCTGAACGATCTCTCCCAAGCCGGTTAACTTCGCTTTCCACTCATCAAAAACCGGACCGAAATCCCCGGCCTTTAGAGCCAGATAGCCGCTCTCCATTTCCATCACTAGCTGGGCCAGAATCTCCAACCGGTCAAAGTATCGGCCGGTTTCCCTCAGAAAGGAAGTGGCGATGCCTTGAAGCTCGGGTATAGCCTGTGGATCAAAATTTACGTTTACCCCCATTCCCAATATGGCAAACTCCACTTTGCCTGATGAAGCTGGAAATTCCAGCAAGACGCCAGCCAGTTTTCTCCCGTTTACCATTACATCATTGGGCCATTTTATGCGCGCCCCAAGCCCGCTAAATCGACTAAACGTCCGACAAATAGCCAGCGAAGCCAACATGGATAATCTAAATACCTCGGCTGGCAACAGAGCGGGCCTGAAAATGATCGAAGTTAGAATACCTTTGTCCTTGGGGCAAAGCCAGCTTCGGTCGAACCGGCCCTTACCCTGGCCCTGTTCTTCCGTCACCACCAGGGTTCCCTCTGGACAGCCGGTCAAGGCCATCTCCCAGGCCACCTTGTTGGTAGAGCTGACCAGGGGATAAAAAAGGACTTGCTGGACCAGGCTGGCGCGGCCAAGCCTTTTTTTGATGATCTCGGCGCCGAGTTCCTGCTGCTTGTTTGCCATGCTAAGAAGGCCTATCA
>JAZFTZ010000029.1:0-2801 GCA_036446955.1 Thermodesulfobacteriota bacterium | reverse complement strand
GCGTTTTCGAGATACCGGGTAAGGTCGGGTGATAACCTGGGCAGAATCGCCAGAAGGGCGCGGGTATCAACCCGGGCTATAATGGAGGCCAACGGGATAAGCGATCCGCGAAGATTAAGGGTGGGACGGGTGATTCGCATTCCCTTGGCTAACAGTGGGAGTGGTTCGACGAAAGCATCAATGAAGCGAGAAGGATCGAGATACCGGGTGAGGTCGGGTGATAACCTGGGCAGAATCGCCAAAAGGTACGGTGTAGCGGTCAAGCTCCTGATGGATGCCAATGGGATAAACAATCCCCGAAGGTTAAAGGTTGGCAAGATTTTGGCTATCCCCTCAGGGGCCCAAAATGGGCACGAACCGGGTGTACTGAAATATAAGGTGCGACCTGGGGATAGCCTTTATATGTTGAGTCGGAGATGGGGTGTGGCCGTTGAGGATATACTCGCCGCAAATAGAGAAGTAAAAATCAGACGCCTGAGGGTGGGTACTACCCTGATTGTCCCTTTGGGCAATAGTTGAAAACTTTTATCCTTACTATTACCCAGTACTCAATAGATTGACTAGCCAGCTTCCCCATAATTTGCCTTGGGGAAAGACTATGCCTAACCGAAGAGTTAGCTTGGAAAAAGCTCGAGCAGCTATCTTACCCGCCTGCTGTCCTTTGGCCAGCGAGCATGTACCCTTGAGCGATGCTCTGGGCCGAGTAACCTATCGAGAGACCAAAGCGAGTCGACCTGTACCTCGATGGGACCGGTCCTTGAAAGATGGATATGCCCTTATATCTGCGGCCACCGCCGCGGCCACTCGTAAGAATCCGGTAACCTTAAGGAAGGCCGGAGTTTTGTATGCCGGCTCGTACAGGAACCAGAAGCTATCCGCTAACCAGGCAACTAAAGTCATGACCGGCGCGCTGGTTCCTCCCGGAGCCGATGCCGTGGTTCCCTGGGAAGAGGTGAAGGAAGCGGGAGAGGGGGTGAGAGTTGTTAGTTTTGTGCCGCCCGGAAGCAATGTGGAGGCTCAGGGCCAGCAGCTAGCCCGAGGAGAAGTTAGCGTCGGCAGCAACCTGGTTCTGGGACCCCAGCAGATATCCAGGCTGGCTTGCTTAGGGAAGGCCCGGCTAGAAGTTTACAAGCGGCCCCGGGTTGCTATAATGGTTATTGGAGACGAGTTGGTCGCGCTGGGCAAGAGAGTGGCTAAAGGAAAAGAAGTGGCTAGCAACTGTTACCTGCTTTCCGCTTTGGTAACCGAGGCTGAGGCGCGGCCCATTTTTTATGGGGTGGTTCCTGATAACAAACGAATGATGGTGAAGTTGTTTCGCCAGACTAAAGACGTAGACATGGTATTGTCCTCGGGCGGTGCTTCTTTGGGTGATAAAGATCTTACTGGGCAGGCCCTGAATGAGCTGGGTGCCCAAATAAAATATCGGGAAGTGGCCATTAACCCAGGGAGGCGACATATTTTCGCTCTTTACCGGGGGCGACCGCTTTTTGGCCTGCCAGGTTCTCCTTTGGCACTTACGGTAGTCTTTGAGCAATTAGTGCGCCCTGGCTTGCTCAAGATGGGGGGCAGACGGGTTCTGTTTCGCCCGCTAATCAGTGCCAGCTTGACCCATTCGGTCAAGGGCCGGTTAGGGGAGGCAACCTTTCGGGAAGCGGTAGTTTTTCGCAAAGGGTCCAGGCTCTTGGCCCAGCCGGTCAAAGGCTGGTGTTATGCGCGCTCCTGGGAGCTGGATGGGAGCAAAGGTTTTATATGTCTGAAAGAGGATCAGGGGGAGGTTGAAGCCGGCGGGCGGGTAACTGTCCAGCTGATGGAGAGCGCGGACCCTTTATTTGGAGAGTCGATATGATACCCGTGGTGGCCATAGTAGGCAGATCAGGTTCGGGAAAGACCCATCTTATGGTTAGACTAATAAAGGAGCTGAAAGGCCGAGGTCTGAGGCTGGCAACCGTCAAACATTGCCATCATGATTTCGATATGGACCAGGAGGGCAAAGACAGCTGGCGCCACCGTCAGGCCGGGGCCTCTCCAGTGGTCATTTGCACCACAAGCCGGTTAGCTATTTTTCTGGAGACCGAAACCGAGATGTCGCTGGAGAGGATACAGGAACGCTTTCTCTCTGAGGTGGAGATGATCTTGGTGGAGGGTTATCGCTCCTTGCCCTTGCCCAAGGTAGAGGTCACCGAGAAAGGGAAAAAGAGCGAACTGGCTGACCAAGGCGACCCTAATCTCCTGGCGGTAGTCTCTCATGATCAATCTGCCGGCAGAGTTCCCATATTCTTGCCCGGTCAAGTGAGTGAGTTAGCTGATTTCCTTTATGAGCGCTTTTTTCGTGCTGACTGATTTACCCCCTGGTTCAGCCCGAGGTCAGGAGAGAGAAATTGGCCGGACTAGTACCTTCTCCTTCGAGTCAAAGGCCGGCGATGACTGGTATAATTCTTGCGGGTGGCAGAAGCGACCGCATGGGGCAGAACAAAGCTTTTCTCTCTCTGGGCGGCAGACCATTAATCTCCATAATATGCGATCTTTTCGCGCGCTTGTTCCCCGAGGTGATGATTATCACCAATTCTCCGCTGGAATACTTGCGGTTGGATGCCCACCTAGTTACCGATATGTATGCGGGCGCGGGCGCGCTGGGTGGCATTTATTCCGGTCTGTTTTTTTCCTCCTATCCCTTTTCTTTTGTGAGCGCGTGCGACATGCCGTTTATGAGGGAGGAGGCTATTCAACACTTAATCAGTCTGAAGGAGGGATTCGATCTGGTAATTCCTGAGAGGGAGGCTGGAGTTGAGCCCTTGCACGCC
>JAZFTZ010000028.1:0-21927 GCA_036446955.1 Thermodesulfobacteriota bacterium | reverse complement strand
GAAGAGTAAAGCATCTTGGCTTGATGGGGCTATCCTAACTGGAAATCTTCCCTTCCCAAGACCCTGGCTGGCAAGCGATTTGTGGTTGTAATATGGCCCTTGCGCATATCTTGTGGTTTAAACTAGTCCATCTTGAAATCGTTAGCTGGCAAGAACCTATTTTTTAGGAACCTGGTAGAAGATTTCTCTTGGTAATTGCAAAGGCAAAGGCGGGCAATGTTTAGATTAGATTGCGCCTTGAGAACAGGCCACAGGCTCTAGCCGGTAATGCTATATTGGGAGGCTAGACCATTGCTTCTCCATATTTGTCTTCAAATATCTGAGGCCTTGGGCCAAGCGGTCATGCCCCCCACCAGAACGGATACGTGCCTGAAGCCAGCCTGCATCAAGATCTGCGCTGCTGTGTGAGCCCGCCCGCCCGTGCGGCATATGGTTACGATCTCTTTATCCTTGTCCCCGTCCAAGTCAGCCAGACGTGCGCTCAGGCTACCGATGGGTATGTGCCTGATTCCAGGCAAGTGGCCTAGCTCTGCCTTCAGTTCCCTCAGTTCTCGCACGTCCAGGAGGACCGGTGCTTGCCCCGCGTCGAGCCTCCGTTTGAGGTCCTGTGGAGAAATGTCCGCGACCTGCTGATCGTTAACTCCTAAACCTAGAGTACCTTTCACCTCACACGCGGGTACGTCAACGGGGATCCAAGCCGCCTTCGGGTCACGAGCACACGCGTAATTCGCCTGCAGGACATCCTTCATCCAGTCCGCCGGACCAAGCTTGAGGCCCTCAAGGTATTCTATGTACTCGTCCTTGCTTCGGGGTTTTAGATGAGGGTTCCGCAGCTTCTGTGAACCAAGGCTGGAAGGCTGTCGGTCGCGGTAGTCGTGTGCCGGGTAGACAACAAGGTGATCCGGCAATCGAGTGATACGCTGGAGGCTATCCCATTGCTCCCCAGGATCTCCGCCCGGGAGGTCACAGCGGCCTGCTCCCCCCTCATCGAGGAAAAGCACGTCCCCTGTTAGGATGCGGTCCTGAAATATCAGGCTCACGGAGTCCTTGGTGTGGCCGGGCGTATACATAACCTTCACCCCGATACCGCCGATGTGGAACTCGAAGCCATCCGTCACCCGAAACGTAACACAAGGCGCCGGCGCTTTGGTATGCATGACATACTCACACCCCGTCAGGTCCTTAAGGGTTGCTCCACCCGAAATATGGTCGGCGTGCGTATGCGTGTCGATCACATGGGATAGTTTAAACTTCCTCCTCTCCAGCAATTTCAGATAATCGCTAACGTGCTCCAACACGGGATCGATTAGGATAACTTCGTCTACTCCCTTCGTGCCCACTAGATATGTGCGGCAGGCATGAGGATTCAGTTGATGAAAAATCGTTTCCATTTTAGTCACTCCTTGTCTTCTCAAATAATAACCTATTCCGGTTAGCAGTCAAAAAATATTGGGTCGGAAAGTCAGGTCGGCCAACCTGATTCGACGGCCAATGCGGGCGATTTCTTCCTGTAATATTGCCTAGTTGTGCCACCTTACCTAGACTCTAGTTTTAACTGGAAATCTTCACTCACCAAGCTCCTGGGTGGCGAGCGATTTGTGGTTGAAATCTGGCCCTTGGGTATATCTTGTGGTTTGAGAGTCTACTTATCCAGAAAGGAGGTTAAGTTATTGAAAAGTATGGTCGGGGCGAGAAGATTTGAACTTCCGACCTCCTGGTCCCGAACCAGGCGCGCTAACCAGTCTGCGCTACGCCCCGACCAGTTTTCTCATGCTATTTATAGTATCATGAATACTCTTTTCGTTGAATATCCCGGTACCGACCACGAAGACGTCGGCTCCCGCCTGGGCCGCCATCTCAATGGTATTCAGGTTGATGCCGCCATCCACCTCCAGCTCGACATTAGCTTTTGCTGCGTCAATTAATTGGCGGGCGGCGGTTATCTTGGGCAGGCAGGCGGGGATAAATCTCTGGCCGCCGAAGCCGGGGTTTACCGTCATAATCACAAGCAGGTCTAAGTCGGGAAGCACGAACTCCGCCAGGCTTAAAGGAGAACCAGGATTGAGGGCCGCGCCGGCTTTAAGCCCCAGCTCCTTGATATGTTGGATCGCCCGGTGCAGATGGCGGCAGACCTCGGCATGAACGACTATTATCGAGCTGCCGGCATGGGCAAAATCATCAAGATAGCGTTCGGGCTCCTCTATCATCAAGTGGACATCCAGAGGCAGGCTGGTAAGCTTGCTCAGGGTTTTTACTACCGGCACGCCCACGGTTATGTTGGGCACGAACCGGCCGTCCATAACGTCGATATGAATATAGTCCGCGCCCGCGGCCTCCACCTGCGAAACCGCCTTGGCCAGGTGGCCGAAATCAGCCGCCAGTATGGAAGGCGCGATCTTCTTTGCCAACTAACTCTCCCGCTTGATCTTGGCCATGTAGAAACCATCCATGCCGCCCTGGGAAGGGTAGGTGCGGTACGAGCCTGGCTGGTCGCTAATCGCCAGGGCCTCCCGGGCGAAGGCAGGGACTTCAGGGTCAAATCTTAGCCCCTGGTCTCTCTTAAGAACTTCCTCCACTGCCATCTCCCCCTCCCGTCGGTCGGTGCTGCAAACACTGTACACCAGTGTTCCTTTCACTTTAAGATATTTGACCAGGTTAGACAATAGTTTTCGTTGCAATCCAACCAGGGACTTGATATCCGGTTGGCGCCATTTGCCCTCTGGGTGGCGTCGGATGACGCCGGTGCCGGAGCAGGGCGCATCGAGTAGTATTCGGTCAAACCTAAACCGCCGCCCGACCGGCAAGGCCCGGCTGGTATCCGCTCGCACACAACTTATGTTGGTGATACCCAACCGGCGGCACTCCCGATTAACCAGACCCAGTTTTGCTCCACTTATATCAAGGGCCAGTATTCTGCCCTGATTTCCCATGAGCTGGGCCGCGTGCGTGCTCTTTGTTCCAGGAGCGGCACAGCTGTCCAGGATGGTCTCCCCGGGTTGAGGGTCGAGTAGGTGGGTTACCAGTTGGGAAGCTTCATCCTGGATGGTTATCAAGCCGTGGCGATAACTGGCCAACTTATCCAGCTCCACCCCTTGCAAGATTAAGCCATCCGGGCTGTACCGGGTGGGCTGGGCCTCCTTAACCTCCTTTTTTAATAACGCAAGCAGCTTAGCTCGACTCGACCTCAGCCGGTTTACCCGGGCGGTTAAAGGGGGGCGCTGATTGAAATCTACCGCCAGCTTAATTGCCCTCTCCAACCCCCATTGGCCTCGCCAGTTTTCAAGCAGCCAAGCCGGCTGAGAATAGTACCCGGCCAACTCATCCAGCGAGGCGGTCTTCGGATCGGGCTCCTCCATTCGCCCTCTACTTTTTACCACCGCCCGAAGCACGGCGTTAACGAAGTTAGCGCCTGATTGGCCGACCTTTTCCCTGGCCAGTCCAACGGCCTCGTTAACCGCGGCAAACGCGGGGATCCTGTCCAACCATAATAACTGGTACACACCGGTGCGCAGTATATTCAAAATATCTCTGGAAAGCTTGTTCAAAGGCCGGTGACTGTGGAGGGCGATTATCGTGTCGAGCTTTGCCTGCCAGCGCAGGGTCCCGTAAACAAGCTCGGTCACCAGGGCCCGGTCATGAGGGGATAACCGGTTCAGCTTGAAGCTGGACCTCATTAAGATATTGGCATAAGCTTGGCCCTGGCTGATGCGATTAAGCAGGGCCAAGGCCAAGCCTCGGGCGCTAGCGCGTTTAGTTCGGCCTGTTGATGCCTCAGGCGAGGCCAACCATCTTCTCCAACCTTTTAACCCGCTCAACGATGGGCGGGTGGGTGCTGAACAAGGAGGCAAAACCGCCACCTCGCAGTGGATTAACTATGAACATATGCGCGGTGGCCTGGCTGGCCTTCATAGGGATGCGGCGGCTGAAGGAATCCAGCTTTCTCAAGGCGTTGGCCAGATAAAGGGGGTTGCCCGTTATCCGAGCGCCTACCAGGTCAGCCTCGTATTCCCGGGCCCGGGAGACAGCCAGCTGGATAATCAACGCCGCGATGGGGGGCAAGATAGCCATAAGCAGGAGGGTGAAAACGCCCCCGCCTCCTTCATTGTCGCCTCTGCCGAATCCACCAAAGATGGCGGCAAATCTTCCCATATAGGCCAGCATGGTGATGGCCCCGGCCATGGTGGCGGCAATGGTGCCTATCAGAATATCCCTGTCCTTGATGTGGGCTAGCTCATGACCCAGGACCCCAGCCAGCTCCTCCTTGGTCAGAATCTGGGTTATACCTGAAGTAACCGCCACCGCGGCACGGGAAGGGGAGCGGCCGGTGGCAAAGGCATTGGGTGATGCTTGAGGCAGCACGTACACCTTGGGCATGGGCAAGCCTGACTTTAAGGCCAAGTCCCTGACGATGTCGGTGATCTCCCGGCCGTCTTCAGGGCTGAGCTCGCGGGCGCGGTACATCTTTAAGATGATCTTGTCGCTGAACCAGTAGGTGCCGAAGTTCATGGCCAGAGCGATGGCGAAAGCAAAGATAGCTCCGCTGCGACCTCCAATAGCCTGGCCCACCAAGATTAGTAATATGGTTAGGGCGGCCAAGAGCAGAGCTGTCTTCATCGCGTTCATAAATATCTCTTCATGGGCTAGGAATGAAACAGTCGTCCAAAGACGAACTGCCCAACTATCCCAATAAGGGGCGGCACGAACAAGGATGCTAAAACACGGCTAACCATAAACTCGCCCCCGAGCAGGGGAAGCTCCCAAGCCAGGACACGTATGGGCCCGAGTAAACTTTTAGCCGCCAGAAACGTTATCATAGGGCCCATGCCTGCGCCTGATCTCATAAGGCCCGCCATAATTGGAAATGTAACATAAGGGCCTCCCGTTGGCAAGAGGGAGCCTACCAGCCAGGCAATGCCAATACCTCTTAATCCAGACTCTGCCCCCAGCCAGCGGGCTATCTCGGACTCAGGGAGGATGGCCAGCACCAAACCAGCAATGGCAAACCCGATCAACAACCGGGGCAATATGCTCCAAAGAAGCTTTCCTCCCTGGACTAACTCCGGGAAAGGGGCACGTCCGGTTTTGAGGTAAACCAATACCAGAAGCACCAGGAACAGGCCCACCATCATCCACATCGAAAAATCCATCTTTAACCCCTTCCCCGCTTCTTCCCACGGTCCCGGCCTCACCGCTTCTCCCCCAGGAGGGCGCCGATAGCTAGCTTATGGCCTAAAGAGAAATCGTGCGCCGACATCCTCTTGCCGTTTTCTAGTTGGACCAGAGTTACCAGAATGTCCCCCTGTCCACAGCTCACCAACCATCCCGGTGGCATGACCGCGATTACGGTTCCGGGCCTTTCGCCGCTTACCCCCTCAACCGTCCTAACTTCCAATATCTTAAGCAACTTTCCCTGCCAGTTGGTGTAGCTGGAGGGCCAGGGATTCAGGGCGCGAACCTGGCGCTCGATATAGGATGCCGGTTTGCTCCAATCTATCTTTCCGTCCTCTTTCTTCAACCGGGGGGCAAGACTGACCTCCTCAGGCCGCTGGGGAACGGGCTTAAGTTCGCCTCGGCCGAGTCCGGAGATTGTTTCCAGAACCAGCTGGGCAGCTAATCGGGAGAGTTTCTCGTCCAAGCTTATATAGGTATCCTCGGGCTCGATGGGAATTGACCTCTGCAAAAAGATGTCCCCGGCATCCATTTCCCTGGCCATAGATATTGTGCTCACCCCGGTGTGGGTCTCTCCGTTTAAAAGAGCCCACTGGATAGGAGCCGCGCCCCGGTACTTGGGTAAGAGAGAGGGATGCAGGTTAACACAACCCAGCCGGGGCAAGTTGATGATGGTCTCAGGCAAGAACTTACCGTAGGCAACCACCAGTACCAGGTCAGGGTTAAGTTCTTGAAGAGGTTCGAGGAAGGATGGTGATTTCAGACTCCTGGGCTGGAACACAAAAAGCCCGGCCGCCTCCGCCCATGTCTTAATCGGCGAAGTACTGACCTTTAACCCCCGCCCCCGGGGCTTATCCGGCTGAGTTATTACCGCGACAATCTCTTCCTCACTTTCGATCAACTTTTCTAAGCTAGGCCGGGCAAAGGCGGGGGTGCCCATGAAGGCTATTCTCATTTAAGCTTGGCTTTCAAGATCTTTTTTATCACTTCCCTCTTGTCCTGGTTCAGGTGGTCGAAAAACAGGATTCCGTTCAGATGGTCGATCTCATGTTGTAGGGCGACCGCCATAAGGTCCTGACCGGTGATCTCGATCTCCTCACCCTGGCTATTCAGGGCCCGCACCACCACCAGGGCACTCCTGATGACCTGGGCCGTATATTCAGGCACCGACAGGCACCCTTCTTTCTCCAATATCTCACCTTCGGCATGAACCAGGACGGGATTTATCAAGATAAAGGGATCTCGCTCCTCTTGCTCACGCCAGGTAACATCAACCACCGCCAATCGAACCGGCACACCTACTTGAGAAGCTGCCAGACCAACCCCGGGCGCGGCGTACATGGTTTCCGTCATGTCTCGCGCCAGTCGGAGAATATCTTCAGTTATCTCCTTAACCGGCTGACATTTAACCCTCAAGCTGGCATTCGGATAGGTGAGTATATTTAAAACTTCCACCCCTCCCCTGACGTTGGACGCTAAAATATTCGGCCGGAGAATATCACGGCCGACCGGTGATTGTGTGCCTTGAGGCTTAAGATTTTTATAACATACTCAGCGGGTCGACGTCAACGCTCACCCAGGGATTCTGACTGCTAAGCTCCTTGCCTCTGGCACCAATGGTTTTCCTAAGCCAGGAATGGAGCACGGCCGGTCGCGTACCTTTAAGAAAGAGTTGCCACCGGTACCGGCCCTTAAGTCGCGCCAGGGGCGCGGGCGCGGGGCCAAGGATTGCCAGGCTATTATCCTGGGGCCGGAAGAGGTGGATAGCTTCCTCGGCCAATGTCTTCAGCCTTTGTGCGGTCTGTTGAGCGGCTGGCTCGCGGCTGGCCGATACATCCAGCTTGACCAGACGACAAAAAGGAGGGTAGGCGAGTTCTTTTCTAAATTTGATCTCCTCCCGATAAAAGCCGAGATAATCATGCCGGCTGGCATGTCTGATAGCATAATGGTCCGGGTTGTAGGTCTGCACAATGACCTGCCCCGGGAGGACCCGGCCGGCCCGGCCAGCAACCTGGGTGAGCAACTGAAACGTCCTTTCCCCGGCCCGGAAATCTGGAAAATTCAGACTGGTGTCCGCGGCCACTACACCCACCAGATCAACGCCGGGAAAATCCAGCCCATGGGCGATGAGTTGAGTGCCCACTAAGATGTCCAGTTTTCTCTCATAACAGTCAGCCAGAACGGCCTCCAGCGCCCCTTTTTTCGCGGCCACATCCGAATCGGCCCGGCTTACCCTAGCCTGAGGAAAGACACGTCGCACGTACCGTTCCAGTTGCTGGCAACCTGCGCCGAAAGCTCTGATCTTGACCCCCTGGCAGTTGGGGCATCTCTCCTTTAATGCCAGCGAGAAATTGCAGTAGTGACAGCGCAGAATTGAACCCTGGTTGTGGGAGACCAGGGAAACGCTACAGTAAGGGCAGCGATAAGCGAACCCGCACTCCGGACAGAGGACGAAGGTCGATTCTCCTCGCCGGTTCAAAAACAGTATGGCCTGCCTCCCCTTAGCCAGGGTCTCCTCCAAAGCTTGGAAGAGCCTGGGAGATAAAAGGGATTTAGCTGCGCCCCCTTTATGGCGCATATCCACTACCACCACCTCAGGCATGGGCCGGCCTTCAACCCTTTTTTTTAGAATGAGGGGCAGGCTCTTCTTGGTCTGGGAATTGTAAAACGATTCCAAAGCGGGGGTCGCGGAGCCTAAGATAACCAGGGCCCGAGCTCTCTTTGCTCTGATTAAGGCCAGGTCTCGGGCATGGTAACGGAAAGCCCCCTCCTGTTTGTAACTTGCCTCATGCTCTTCATCCACAATGATAAGGCCTAAGTTTCTCAATGGAGCAAAAATGGCTGATCTAGCTCCCAGCGCGATATCCGCCCGGCCCTGCTTAATGAGACGCCATTGGTCAAAACGCTCCCCCCGGCTCAGGCCGCTGTGAAGCAGTGCCACCCTCTCCCCAAAGCGGTTGCAGACCTGAGAATATACTTGAGGGGTGAGGGAAATCTCCGGGAGAAGGAAGATCACCCCCTTGCCCTGAGCCAATGTCTGCCGAATGGCCTGCATATATACTTCCGTTTTGCCGCTTCCGGTTACCCCGTACAAAAGAAATGGGGAAAAACAGCCTGAGTCAAGCGCGGCTCGAATCTCTTTTACCGCCTGATGCTGTTCCTGGTTCAGCCGAACTGGTCTGCCTCCTTTATATGGTCTGAAGCGAGGCTGGCGAAGTTGAGCCTTGAGAACCTTCTCCACCAACCCCTTTTCCTCTAGTTGCCTTACCAGCCGGGGGGCACTCTTCTCTTCCTCTTTAAGCCGCTCCAGGGTGACCAATCCTAAGGAACGGATAAGCCCCAGCAATAGGTTTTGTTTGGGCGCTCTTCCTCCCAGGGATTCGGTCTCCCCCTTGACCCTATAAAAGGCTAACAGCTTGGGTTTCAACGGGTGGTGGAAAAGCTTTTGCTCCAGGGAGATCAGCTGCTCGGATTCCAGTTTACGCAGCTTGCTCCGGCCTAGCTTTCTCTCCAGGGTCTGGACCGGAACCGATCCTCGACGCGCGATTAGGCGCAAGGTTGAACTAGTCTCGTCTTCCTGGCCAGCTTCAAGGTAATTGAGACCCTTCTCGGTTAGACAGGCTGATTTCTTGGTTTGAGTCGTCCCCTGCACCAGCGCGCTCTTAAAGACCTGGCCCAGAGGAGAAACATAGTAATCAGAGGCCCAGCGGCACAATTCAAGGATGTCCGGGATCAACTCGGGCTCCCTATCCAGGATCTCCCCGACCTCTTTGAGCTTCTTCAGTTCGCTGGTCTCAGGAAAACCAATCACATGCCCAGCCAGCCTTCGGGAACCGAAAGGCACCAATACTCGCTGGCCTAAGGAGATGATATCGGTCAGACCTTCTGGGACCCGATAATGGAAGGTGTTGAGAACGGGAACCGGGACGGCAACCTCAGCGATTTTCCTATTCTTAGACATCGGTAGCGCCTTGGCTACAACCATCCACGGGGAAGGGGCCTGGGGAAAAACCCTTTTTTAAAGGTTTCCCCCAGAGAAGGTTTCCCCAAAAGGGTCCCTGCCTGCCGCAGGGATCACCGCTTTCCTTATTTGTCGGGGCATTGACCGGCGAGCTATTCTTTCATTAATAGGACGTTCACTGCTTTGGCAATGACCCTGACCTTATCCCCGACCTTTATGCCCAGGTCATCCAGAGAGTCCAGGGTCAACACTGAGGTCATCGAGGACTCAGCCGGAATCTTCAACTTTACCTCGGCCATAACCGTTCCTCGTTTGACCTCGGTAACCTCGCCTAGTAGCTGATTCCTGGCGCCTATCTTCATTTCAACCTCCTTGGTCGCTAGGGCCTTGTCCTGCTGATAGCTAATGATAACACACCCCAGGCAGGGGGAAAAGGGATTCTGCCTAAGACAAAACCGGATAACCTCCCGGGGGGCCTGGGCCTTTTTGCGGGGGGACACCTTTTAAAAGGGTTTTCCCCCACACGACCGGTTGACTGTGGGCTAAAATTGTCGTATGTTTGTCGGCCAGATGAAGAAGCGAATAACCATATTGATTGCTACCGGGCTGTACACGGGATATTTTCCTTTGATGCCGGCCACGTTTGGCAGTGCCCTGGGTATAATTATCCTGGTATTGGCTAAAGCCGATTTATGGCAGCAGCAGCTTTTGATGATATTGCCGGGCCTGGCAATAGCCATCTGGACCGCTGATGTAGCGGAAGATTTCTTCGGTGTCAAAGACCCCGGGCGGGTGGTGGTGGATGAGATTGTGGGGATTTGGATCTCGTTAGCCTTTCTCCCGATCAGCTTCGGGGTTGTTCTGGCCGGGTTCCTCATATTCCGCGTTCTGGATATACTCAAACCCTTCCCGGCCGGAAAGCTGGCTGCCCTACGCGGGGGCTGGGGAATTGTGGCCGACGACGTGGTGGCGGGTATTTACACCAACCTGATTATCCATGCCTGGCTGTGGGTGAGCTGAATCCGGCTTACATGGCGGTACGGGATTGCATGGGCAGGTGTATAAGCCATAGACTTAAGATAGTAAAGCCGATCACCAGCAGTAAGATCGGCAGCTGCCCTTTTAGTGCTTCCTTGGGCTGGGGAAAGATAATGCTCGCAAGCTTACTGGCAATGTCCAGCCCGTAAACTGCCCCGGCGATAATGAAAAAGATTTGCCCATACCACACTCCAGTCATGGAAAGAATAGGTTTGGGCTGCCAGTTGGCGGTGCCAAAGAGGTCCCAACCCCAGCCGAAAGGGTCAGAGAGGACTGGGATTAGGCTTGCCCCCTCGCGCAGCAAATGTTGGGTATTGTGGGCCAGGTGATAGAGCAGAGCTACCGGCAGCATGGCGTAGGCGAAATTGATCGCCACCCGCTTTAATGTCACCCCTTTATTCCCGGAAAGAAGCTTGGATAACCAGGCGAAGAGCAAATAGATGAGGCTGGGCAAAGCCATAAGGGCCAGCATGCCCAAGGTAAACGCGGCCAAATATCCCAGGGGAATTACCCCCGCGATCCTTTTTATCAACTCCGGCCAATAAGGCGTCATGCTTATGCCATGGAAGAAGGCCAGGGAGAGCATAATAAGGGCCAGATAGGCCTCATCCGGCCTCAGCCGCTTCGGCTTGGTCAAATCGACGGCAAAAGGGCGAAGGTTAAAGGCCACATTGTCATGGGGACAAGTCTTCACGCACTCCGAACAGAGGATGCAGTAAGTGTTTAACTCCATATTCCCCAGGTATTCAAAGGTTGGACAGCCATAGCCTTTGTCGTTTCCCCGCAAACAATCGCTGGTCTTACAGTTCTTGCAAATCTCTCTGTCTTTGCTTCGCAACTCGCAAGCGGAAAAAAGGGCATAAAGCCCGCTTATTCTTCCCACCAGGCAGGCATAGCGGCAGAATGATTTCCGCTCGAATATGATAAGCGGTCCCACCACCATGATAAGCATAAGCAGGCCCAAAAGTGCGCTGGCCCGAGGGCTGTAGGTAATGCCGAAACCGAGTTCCAGCCAGGTAAGTAGAATAAAAAGCAACGTGGCTGCATATATGTTTCTCCACCGCTGGGGCCACTTTTTTTCAAAGCCGTAAGTTACGTTTACTTTTTTCCAGAGGGAGAATCTCTTGAGCCAGTCGCCTATAGCCACCCAGGGACACATCAGGCACCAAATTTTCCCCATTAGCACGATGGCAAAGACTATCCCCACCCACCAGATGGTCCAGGTCAATATGGGCGCGATATTCTTGCTGGGCAATTGTGTCCCGAACAAGCCGGCAAATATGACCAGCATAAACAGGAGTACCAGCGGCAGTTGAATAGAGAACTGAAAGGATCGCTTGGAGACCAGGCGCTTGAGGATATTTAATTTTAACAGGTCATAGGTGCGGTAGCTTCGTTCATCCCCCTTCTCCAGGCGACCCTTTCCCTGCCAGGGGAAGAGAAAAAAGTAGGCCAGCGCGATCAGCACCACGGCAGTAATGGAGGCCATGAATAAAGGCATGGGAAGGCCGGTCATCACCATGGCAGTTCTCGACTCATAAACCTCTCCTCAGCCAGGCTATCGAGCCATTAAGCCGATGCCTCCCCCCGTTTACCCAGCAACATCCTTATCAGCACCACCGCCGCAATGATAATAGCTGCTATAACTGCGAGGAGAAGAATATTGAGCTGGGAATAGGCTACCCTGAAGGAAAGCTCCGCGGTGGCAAATTTCCCCTGGCCCGATTCCAGCGATACTCGGACCAGGTATTCTCCTTCCTGGTCGAATACTCGGGTTATCTCGTAGTAACCCTGGCTGAACTTGGTCGCCCGGGCATCAACGTAAGAGCTATCGCTCAGATACTTTACCGATATGGTAACGCCACCATCGTAAGGACGGGACGTTTGGCTATCTTTTATGCCCACCACGATCTCACTCAATTTCCCTGGCTCCGGTACCTTGGGTAGAACCAATACCTCCAGAATATAGTTGCCCGCGCGGGCATCCATCCGGGTCATGTTCCAACTCCGTCCCGGCACATGAGCCCAGGCGGGTCCGGCAAAAATCAACATCAACCCCACCAGGATGGCTAGTCTCACGGGCTGATTCCCATTTGTTATTATCTCAGGCCAAATCCTCGCCCAGCTTCGCCCTTTTGGCCTCGATGCCTCTGAAATACAAAAAGTAGATGATGAACGAGACCAAAGTTAGCGCCCCACCCAGGTAATATGCCAGAGTCCAGTCCCCCCTCTCCATCATCGGCCCGGCGATGGATGCGGTCAGGGCCATGGGAAATTCGCTCATGGAATGGATGATCCCGTTAGTGGTGCCCCGTTCATGTTTGCGAACTATCTCCATGGAGAAAAGACGCTCTACCGGGATGGAGAGCCCTCCACCCGGGCCCGCCTCGGTGCCGGAGAAGACTTTCCTCAATATGTATAGGCCGCCGATTAAAGGGATGCTGTAGAAAGACATCATGGATACCAGGAAGGGGACGCCGATCACCTGCACCAGGAAGATGGTTTTAACCCTTCCTAACTTGGCCACCAGTAAAGGGGAAAAAAGGGTGCAGCCGGCAACGGCCGCGGCAGCGATGGAAAATATGACCCCGATATGCTCGGGGTTGGCCTTTAGTCTTTCGGCGAACATCACGTTGTAAAAAGGCAGGGTAAATCCCAGGGCCAACCCCTCTATTCCCGCGGTAAGTCCCAGCATGCCTATTACCGCTTTGCTGGTAAGGCCCTCGAACCAGGACCGCACTGAGACCCGTCTCCATTTCTCCTTTATCAGATAGATGGGTAGCATGGTCAGCACGGACAAAGGAATGGAGACCAGCAACGAGGAGCGCAGTGCCCAGGCGCTCCCGCTGGTGATACCCAAAGGTTTGGCGATGAACAGGGGCAGTAATCCTGCCAGCAGGCTTCCTATGGTCAAGGATGCGCCCACGAAGGTGGCGCTTATGCTGAACAGATGCACCCTTTCCTCCGGCCGGCTCTGTTCGGCCATAAAGGGTGGACCGGTGATAGCGTGGAATCCCTCCACCATGCCGGCAATGGCATTAAGCATAAGCAAATTGGACGGCTCCAACACGAAGAGCATGCTGAGCCGCATGATGATGGCGGTGGAGTAGGCCCATAGATAAGTGGTCCTTCTGCCGATGAGGTCGGAAATTATGCCTGCGGGGATAACCAATGCGCCATGGGCCAGCCAGTTTACCGATATCATCTGGGCCACAAAGACCTTGTCGAATCCCAGCGATAACAGATAAAGGTTGAAAAGTACGGCCCAGATGCCGAAGTTCAGTCCCACCAAAAGGCTTCGGTACAACAACAGGCGGGCGTTAGGGCTGAATCCTCTCACTCGCTCTAGATAGTTCATTGAGATAGCCTCAAAGATAAACTAACGGCCTGGTTATGTCTTCTGCTTTCCTCCCTTAATAATAAAAAGCGCGATCAGGGCCACTATCAAAAGGCCCAAAACAGCCAGAAGGATTATCCAGACAATACCGGGCAGGTGTGGCAGTCCGGCTAAAATGTCGGGTAACTCGGTAGGAGGGTGATGGGCAAGGGCAGGCCGGGCATAGACCAAACTCAAAGTTAGTAGCACCAACAATACCCTTGACCGGATGCAAAAGGATAAGCTCATCTTGATATTGCCTGGAGAGATTTTAAAGTTCACCGCTAAAAAGGGTAGGGCGGTCTCGTCATCTTTCCTGGGTCGGCCGACCGGCCCAACTGAAACATAACCGATCCCTTCCCCGAACCCTTCCGGAGATTATACGCAGCTGATAATTCTAAGTCAACCCTGAGTCTTTCCCAGGGGACGGGGCCGTGGACCTCTCTGGGGATAACCCTTTTTAAAGGGTTATCCCCAGAGAGAGGTTTCCCCCACCTACCACTATACTTGGACCAGTATTGCGCCCAACAGGATAAACCCGGAGCCCAAGAACCCGGACCAGGGCAGGGTCTCGGCGAAGATAATAAAACCCAGGCTGGAGGCAACCACCGGTTCCAAAGTAGCCAGGATGCTGGCCCGGCTCGCCTCCACCCGACGCAGTCCTTTATAGAAGAAGCTCACCCCGGCCAGAGTAGAGCAGGTCCCCAATCCTATTGCGCCAAGCCAGCCGGTCACAGACATGCTGAGGAGGAAGGAGCCCGGCTTGGTGATAATGGTCAGAAACAGGGTAGAGAAAGCGAGGACGAAAAAAAGCACGGTCCAGGCAGGGTATTTGCGCAACGCTAACTTTAACATGATCATCGAACAGGTCCAGATCAGCGACGCGGTTAAACCGCTGACTACCGCTGGCCAGGGCATGCTCAAACCGGCGGGGTTAAAGACCTGGGTTAGAAGGATAACGCCCACCACCGACCCCCCCAGGGCCATCAGCTTGGTGGTGGACAGCAGCTCTTTGAGAAATAAGCGAGCGACTACGGTTACAAATATGGGGTAGGTATATAGCAGAAAGACGGCCTGAGTGATGCTGCTTAACTGGATGGTTCTTAAATACGACAGAGAAAAAAGGGTGTGGGTCACCCCTATGGCTAGCAACAGAGGTATATCCCGAGAAGCAACCTTGAGCTGTCTTCTTCGTGAGCCCATATGCGCGCAAAATAGTATGAGAAAGGCCACCGCACTTCG
This sequence comes from Thermodesulfobacteriota bacterium, assembly GCA_036446955.1. Lineage (GTDB taxonomy): Bacteria > Desulfobacterota > JAZFTZ01 > JAZFTZ01 > JAZFTZ01 > JAZFTZ01. The sequence goes on along the minus strand of JAZFTZ010000028.1, from coordinate 7,141 downwards.
CAAAAACGATACCTGGAGGTAGGAGAGGTGCTGTAAGAACAAGATCTTGGCGAAAGTCCCGGTCGTGCCCCACATGAGCGCGGCAGCCAGAATGAAAAGGTAACCTGTGAACCCGCTGGGCAAGGGAATGTTCTCCCTCCTTGCTGGTAAGGGCTATTGATACCACTGCGGCAAACTAACATCTGTGCGGGCCGAAATCAAACTGGTGGGCTAGGTAGGAAGGAGTATTTTGTGGGGGAGCTTTCCCGGGGGACGGGGCCGTGGACCTCTTCCCCTGGATCCCCTATCCCCGGGCTAGTCTGTTTGGATTGGCGCTACCGCGCCAATCCAAACAGAACCCAAAATTTAGGAAAGGGGTGTGGGGAATAACCCTTTTCAAAGGATTAGCCCTACAAAGGGCCCGCGGCCACGTCGTCTACTTCCAGGGTCCGGGGTCGGTATATTTCCACGGCCCCCAGATCTCGGTTTGTCGATACCCAGTTCTCGCCATACCTTTTTTAATGGCTCGGGGTTAACCACCTTGGAAAGGAGTTCCTCCTTGTTAACTTTTTCGGGGATAAAGCCGTACTTTAGGGTATGCAGAGCGGTATCATTGGCTCGGTGTCTTGACCCCTATAAAAAAAGAGATGGTCAGAACCGTGACGCCTATAAAAAAGGGAGAGGGCCAAAACCTCAAACCAATAAAAAAGGAGAATAGCAAAGGAGGAAGCATGAAACCATTATCAGGACTGAAGGCCTAGGGGAATACGTGGGCCGAAGTCCGAGCAGAATAAGGCGTTGGATAAGAGACCGGAGCTTTCCCGCCAGTTGGGTAGCTGAAAGGTGGTATGCGCTGCCGGAGAAGATAAACGAGTGGATAACGGCCCGGGAGTGGGAGGAAGAAGCTCCGGTTGATGAAGCCCAGGCGAATTAAGAGTGCGTAGTACTAGGGACTTCCGCTCACAGACAGACAATATTTCCGCTTGAAATCTAGCCTATGGGCATCTTCTGCGGTCTGAGCGATTTCATCTTGAAATCTTCGGTCAGAATTCGTCATCTCTAGCTATTGATTTCTTGCAGAAATATTTATCCGTGTCAGGCATTCCTGGAAGCCAGACTTGCGGGGAAAAGCTGCACCGCTCGCCTCAAGCATACTTCGCAAATTGGCCCTGGCTAATTTAAAGGCAATACCCCATATGATTTCTCTACTCGTCTCTTATGGCAGCCTGAATCTTGGAGGCTAAATCAGGAGGAATCTGCCCCATGCCCGGTTTCTCCCACCAATTCGATCCCCTCCTGCTGCGTGAGAATATCTGTCAGGCCCTGGCAAAAAGGGGGTGGTCATCGACAAGACCACTTTGATGGTTTCCATTTCCCTTCCCAGCGGTCCAGTTTTTAAGGCTTAGTGGTGGTTATGGCCGCCCCTTCGCCAGTTTAGCTGGAACGCGGAAGTCGAAGTTGATGTCAAGTTTCTCTCCTTCTCGTACCTCCATTTCTATTTCCCGGACCCCTAAGGTCTCGTGCCAGGCCCGAATCTTGTATTTGCCCGGTGGCACATTGGCGATCTCAAAGGAGCCTCCTTCGTCAGTCACGGCAAAATAAGGATGATCCATGACCCAGATATACGCGCTCATCCACTTGTGTTCGTCACACATCACGTGGATCAGTCCCACCCTCTTCATGACCCGCTTTACCTTCACTCCCTGAATGGGAAGGCCGAGGTTAAAGACTGTGCGTCCGTGCTTAGCCTGAGCATGGGGATTCACCAGGCGAGTCTGGGATGATGAGCTCCATTTTATGTGCATGAAATTGGCATGAACGTTGTGGAGTATTGGATCATTGTTGACTATCTTTATAGTTGTCCCGACGGTAACCGCTAGTACGTGGGGGGAAAACCCGCATTCCCTGTTATCTAAAAGGACAACCGGAGAGGGAGAAGCGTTCCTATTGGTCAGGCGATTATCATCACTATAAATGGTGACGACCACATTTTGTATTCCTCCCCTTTGTGAGAGGAGCGCCTCATTTGCTTTAGTCGAACCGCAAACATCTTTGCTTTTGGTCACTGGAAGCGGCGGCAGTGCTGGCGGCTTCCCCAAGATTCTCGCCCGCCCGGATATGACGGCAGAATCAGCAAGGCCCGTTGATAGAAAGGTTAAAAGGAATAACACCAAAATTATATTGCTGTATCGGTAGTTCATCAGCACCCTCCTTACTTGTGGAGTTATTGACTACTTGGAAGATATTCCGGCCGGATCAGCAATCGGAGGGGCCCGCCCCCAGAAAGGGTGGACGGCTGAGCGCAGATACACCGAGAGGCCGGCTATCGGCTCTAATGTCTCATAGGGCGAGGAGAAAGATATTAGCAGGGCAACCGGTGTACCAACGGCCATCTGACAGATAGCCATATAGGGACAGGACCTGGCGTTGGCGGAGTTACTATGGTGAAACAGGCTGGGAGGGGGGATAACTAAAAGGATGGCAACCGCTAAGGTAACCGTGAGGGCGTATAGTCTCATTTCCCTACCCTTGAGGCCTCGTCATGATAAGACCCATCCTCAGGTTATGACGCCTCAACCGGGTAGGGAACCCCCCGAACTTCCCATTTTCATTAGCTATTAAGGGTTAGGGAAATAGATGGCGGCAGGAATATGGACTAGGTAAATAGGGCTATGCCGGGCCGGCTTTTCCTATAAGCCCCTTTTCCAAGGCGTAGGCCACTGCCTGGGCCCGGTTCGCAAGGTGAAGCTTTTCCAGGATATTCCGCAGGTGGTTCTTCACCGTATGTTCGCTGATAAACAGGGTATTGCCAATCTTCTTGTTGGTCAACCCCTTAGCCACCAGCTCCAGCACCTCCCGCTCCCGAGAGGTAAGGGGGCTTGCTAACTCCCTCTCCTTCCTGATCTGACGGCCAAATTCGGACAGGATCTTTGCCGCGGTGTGGCGGGAGATGGGGGCGTCGCCCTTGAAGACACCCCGGAGCATATTGATCAACTCTGTTGGCTCTATGTTCTTCAATAGATAACCCTGAGCCCCGCTCTTGATGGCTTCAAATAAAAGGCGATCTTCTTCGGCCACGGTAAGGATGATAATCTTGATGTAGGGGAATTCCTTTTTTATCCGGCGGGTGGCCTCCAGGCCATCGCAGCCAGGCATATATATATCCATCAGTACCAGGTCAGGCATAAGCTCCTTCACCCGCTCGACCGCCTCTTCTCCATGCCCGGCTTCTCCGACTAATTCGATTCCCTCCTGCTCTACGAGAATCCCGGCCAGCCCCTGACGAAAAAGGGGGTGGTCATCCACAATCAACACTTTTATGGGTTCCATGTGACCTCCACTCACCCTTCCTTAGGCAGCCATACCAGCACCCGGCATCCTTTGCCTGGTGCGCTGTCTATCTCCAGGCTACCCCCCAGCGATTCGGCCCGTTCGCGCATGCTCCGAAGGCCGAACCTACCCCGGTCGTCAGCACTCAATTGCCTGGGGTCAAATCCCTGGCCATCGTCCTCGATGGTTACCTTAATTCCCTCCAGTTCAGATTCTAACCTGACCCAGGCCCTTTTGGCGCGGGCATGTTTCCAAATATTAGCCAGGGCCTCTTGAACAATGCGAATCAACTGAATCTCGGCTCCGGCCGGCAACCGGCTGGCCCTCCGGTCTTTGACCTGAAGCTGAACTACGAGGCCGGTTTGCTGGCCGAATTCGTGCAGGTATTCGGTAAGTACCGGAACAAATTCTGCTCCTTTATACACTTTGGTTTGTAGGCTCAGGATAGCCTGTCGTACCTCCTCGTAGGTATCGGTCAGCTTCTTGCTCATGGTGCGCAAATGCGTTTGGGCTTTTTCCTCCTCCCCGGATTCCAGCATCTGAATAATCAACCGGTTTTCCAACTGAATGTAAGCCAGGGTTTGAGCCCAGGTATCATGCATCTCCCGGGCAATTCTATCCCTTTCCGTTAGGATGGCCACCTGTTGGGCCTGACGGTAAAGTTGGGCGTTCTCAATGGCGATGCCTGCTTGGGTGGCCAGCCCCGAAGCTAGGTTGGTCTCTTCGGCGGTGAACTCCCGGAGCTGCCGGCTGGCAACGCAAATGCTTCCCAGGGTGTTTTCCCCCTTCTTTATAGGAACTACCAGCCGACCCAGGCAGTAATCGGGGCGGATAAAGGGGCACTCCGATGCCTCAGAGCAAACTGCCGCCTTCGCTGACTCCTGAGTTAAGTTAAAGGCAGCCCGAGGGCCACAGGTCGCCTTGGGAACCAGCCTATCTCCCTCCTCATCGACCAGGCAGAGCACTACCGCGTCGGCACGCAGCACTTCCTTCAGCTTGCTGGCTACCGAATTCAGGATCTTGTCCAGCTCCAAAAAGCTGGATATCTCCATGCCCACCTCGTATAGGGCGCCGGCCTCCTCGGCCTTACGCTGAAGCCTCAAGTTAAAATCTCTAAGCTCCCTCTGATGTTGCTGTAATTTCTCCGACATAGCGTTGAAGGAGTCAACCAGCTGGCCGATCTCGCTCCTGCCCGAGCGCGTGAGCCGCCGCCCAAAATTACCGGCTGCGATATCCGAGGTGGCGGCTGCCAGACGGCGCAAGGGCCTGACCACGAAATGATAAGCTCCCAGCCGCACGGCCAGGATAAAGGCCGAGCCTACGCCTAAAAATAGAAAGTAAAACATCATTATCCGGCGCATCAGCCCGGAGGAATCCTTTACCAGCAGTCCGATATCTCGCTGAATTAAGGCTTCTGCCTTGGCTACCGCATCGCGGGATTCTTTAAGTTGCTGCATAAATTCCAAATGCAACCGGTTATCAACCCTTCCGGTGCGCAGCTTTCCCCCCACCAGCTTCTCTGAGGTTGAGCGCACCCTGGAGATGGCCTCACTTACCGCCAGGCTGTAATCGGAAAGCTGTGCCATCTGCCTGTGCAGACCTTCACGCCTTTCCATCTCCAGGTAAATCCCTATGGCCCGATTGATGTCATCGAAAGGGAGAAACAGGGTCCCTAGGTCTTTGCCTTCTCCTACCAGGGCTTCATGATGGACCGATATGCCTACTACCTGTAAGGAAGTCTGAATATCGGTGAGGTGTCCCAAATGAATGGCTTCCTTTTCTATTATCTTATTGTGGTTAAATATCGTTTGGGCAGCGCGCAGCGAGATAAAACCAACCACCAACACCGCCACCAGGCCCATAGCAAAGATAATGGTTAAATCAAAGCCGATGCTTCGAGGAAATTGCCTGACCTTGGAAAAGAGCAACTCACCACTCCTGGTTAACGAGAGAAGAATCAACCCAATCTTTACTTGTATGTTACGATGCTTTGCAGCCTGTCAGTGCCTAATATCATGACAGTTCCCCAGAGGACAGGGGTTTTGATATAATGAGGCAAATCTACCAGGGAGTTAGAAATCTGTCAAAGGTAAAATGGCTTGCGGCAGGGCAATGATTTCCCTTGGAAATAGCTCGCCTCACCAACGGAAATAGCTCAGATTCATTCAAGAGAGCTATTTTAACTGGAAATCTCCCTCCAAGGCCCCAGCTGGCGAGTGATTTGCGGTTGAAATATATCCCTTGCGCACTTTCTGTGGTTTGAGCTATTACATCTTGAAGTCTATCTGGGACAAGAGAATATTCTCATCCCTTTCTGATGGAAGATTTCTAGTTGATAATCGTCACAGGAAAAGCTAGGTAGAGCCCGTGACTCCGAGTTATTCCCACTATCCCCGGATGGCCGGGAGGCCCTTGCCACCCGCAAACATTTAACCCACACCGATTTTCGGCGAGCAGGTTAGCTCCGCACTCAATAAACTATCTCGTAAATTTACGCGTATAAAGTTCCTCCACAGGGGGTGTCTTTGCTTCAGAAACTATACCGTACTGTATAAGGAAATTTCTTACATTCTCCAAGGCCTTTCGGTTTATCTTGCCATCACTTGTAAATCTAAACACGCTATAGATGAATTTCGCTGTCTCGTCAGAATAACGCGATGTCGATTTCATCTTCTCCCTACTCCAACGAGGATTTTCCTTGATGTAGTTTACCGCTTTAAGAGTCCCCTTGACCACTGCCCCAACCGTTTCAGGTTTCCTTTTGATAAACCCGGTTTCAGCATAAATCAAGTGGGCGGCCCAGGGCTTGGGCCGGTAATCGATAACTCTAGCTAACTCTCTAACCTCTCCTCTTGTCTTCAATTCGGCTGTGGGGAAGACAAAAGACACAATCCCATCTAGCTTGCCAGCCTTCAGGGCCGCATTCATTGCCATGGGGCTACCAGCTCCTATAAATTTGACATCTTTTTCCAGGCCGAGGGCCCTAGCTACTAAGCGACCGTAAGCGTGGGTAGTAGAACCGATCTGAGATGCCCCGATAACAGCCCCTTTGAGATCCTTGGGCTCCTTCATAGGACTGTCAGCCAGGACCCACACCGCCACGCCTTCTGTAGCCTGAAGATCGGAGACTATCTTGACGGACACTCCCCTGGCGACGCCCGCTATCAAGCCGGTGGCCGTGTCCAGACCAACCTTTATCGCTCCAGCCGCCACTGCTCGCTGCATATCCGTGCCTCCCCTGAAGGGTACCCACTCAACTTGCAGGCCTCTCTCCTTCCAGTAGCCCTTCTCTTCGGCCGCCAGCACAGGCAGATAGTAAACCGGTGTAAATTTTATGGCAGTCCCTAGGTTCAACTTCTCAACCGCCTGCGAACTTGACGTCAAAAGCCCAAAAACCAGCCATAAGCCTATCCCCAGCGATATCCACTTGCTCATCGTCGCTCCTCCTGTTTCTTTATTGTTCCTAAAAACTTAAGGACGGTAGCCCTTTGTACATGGAACCTGGATCTGTTCAATTGCTTCCTCCAGCTCAAGTGCAGCTCCGACGAACTGCACCTCCTCATTAGTCAGCTTTCGATCCAGGAAGTATGTTCGACCTCATACTCGCTCGGTATTTAACAAGGATAAGGTGCCTTAGAATTGGCAGTTCCCGTAGCTATCAGACTTCGCCAAGGTTGTGGTATTGGTCTGATGGCCCGAATCTAACAAGTAGCTAGAGATTTGACCGATCATCGTATAGGGGACATGCCTGGCCGGGTCCCCGACTAGATTTTCGCGGATAATGGCTGCATCGCCGCATATAACGTAAGGGCCTTGCGATGTCTCCACCACC
>JAZFTZ010000027.1:0-3308 GCA_036446955.1 Thermodesulfobacteriota bacterium | reverse complement strand
CCCTTAAAGGGAGGATGGCCTGGGTGCGCCGGTCCCGACCCTGCTTGGCCGAGCCGCCGGCGGAATCGCCTTCGACCAGGAACAACTCACTTTCCGCCGGATCCCGGGCTTGGCAGTCGGCCAGCTTACCGGGCAATCCAGCAGAGTCGAATATCCCCTTTTTCCGGGTCAGTTCTTTGGCCTTACGCGCGGCCTCCCGGGCCCGGGCCGCCTCGGCCGCCTTCTCCACCACTTTCTTAGCCACGCTGGGGTTTTCCTCGAAAAAGCTGCCCAGCTGCTCATTAACCAGGGTCTCGACAATACCCTTAATCTCACTGTTTCCCAGCTTGGTCTTGGTCTGCCCCTCGAACTGGGGGTTGGCAAGCTTGAGGCTTATTACCCCACTCAAACCTTCCCGGATATCATCCCCGGTCAATCCCTCCTTATGATTCTTAAGCAGGCTGTTACTCTGGGCGTAACTGTTCACCTGCCTGGTCAGCGCTGATTTAAACCCGATGAGATGGCTGCCCCCCTCCACGGTATTTATGTTGTTGGCAAAGCTGAACAGGTTTTCCACATAGCTATCGTTATGTTGCAGGGCCACCTCGAGGATTAAATCATCCTTCTCCGTCCGGAAATAGATGGGATTATGGTAAAGGGGGGTCTTGTTGCGGTTGAGATGCTCCACAAACGATTTGAGCCCGCCCTTGTAATGGAACACATTTTCCTTCTCCGTCCTCTCGTCACGGATGTTTATCTCCAACCCCTGGTTCAGGAAAGCCAACTCCCGCAATCGCTGGGAGAGGATATCGAAATTAAATTCCAGCGTTTCGAAAATCTCTGGATCGGGCTTGAAGTGGACTTTGGTCCCTCTCTTTTTAGTAGCCCCTTTCCTCTCCAAAGGGATCACCGGCCGGCCTCGTTCGAAGCGCTGGCGATAGGTCCTGCCGTCCCTCCAGACCTCCAGCTCCAAAAACTCGGATAGAGCATTCACCACCGAGACCCCAACGCCGTGCAACCCGCCGGCGACGCGGTAAGTCTTGTGGTCGAATTTCCCCCCGGCATGGAGGGTGGTCATCACCACCTCGCAGGCCGGTTTGCCGGTGGGCTTATGGATGTCCACCGGAATGCCCCGGCCATCATCCTCCACACTGACGCTGCCGTCGAGGTGAACTATTACCTCGACCTTGTCGCAGTAGCCGACCATGGCCTCGTCCACGCTGTTGTCTACCACCTCGAAGACCAGATGGTGAAGGCCGCGCTCACCGGTGTTACCAATATACATGGCTGGCCGGCGGCGGACGGCGGTTAGTCCTTCCAGAACCTTTATCCGATTTGCATCATACAACAGGTCATCAAGAGCTTCAGCCATACCTCCTCCGCTAGCAGATAGAAGTTTACCCCGTTTCCACCAGCCTGGCTCCCATGGATAGAGAAGATGGTGCCAAGAAAAATAGAACAGCCGAGAGGGGAGTATCTTTGGTGAAGAGATAAAGACAGCTAAGCACGCCCACCCATCCCTATAAAACAACTGTTATAATACCATAAAACGCCTAGCTGTCCAACAAAAAAATGAATAAATTATCGGTCAAAGCCAGCTAAGATTCAGCCCAGCAGCAGCTCCCCCTCGGCTACTTTCTTGCCCTCAACCAGGCGGCATTCGAAGATCTTGTGGAAGATTATACCGTAGTCTCGGGCTAGATCTTGAGGATCGGTGCTGATCTTATCACCATCAATCAGGGCAATAAGGACTTCACTAGCCAGTTCGGTGGGTAGTTTTGCCATAGTCCACCTCCTCCATCCATCCCGGCCAATTCCACCAGCTAAAGCTCTTACATCCTCATGGGCATGATCAGGGATAACTGCCGTTCGTCAGACAGGGGCCGGATGACTCCCGGGGAAAGCTCGTCGGTAAGCTCCATGACCACCTCGTCTGCCTTAAGCGCGGAAAGGATATCGATGATATATCGGGCATTGAAACTAATGGCCAGCTCCTCTTCGGTTTCGGACTTTACCTCCAGAGTCTCGCTGGCCTCCCCCAAGTCAGGGTTTCGGGCCGATATCTCTAGACTCGTTCCCTTGAAGGCGAGTTTGACCCCTCGACCTTTTTCCGCGGCCAGTAGGCTTACTCGACGCATGGCGGCTAGAAATGCCTCCCTTGTCAAGGTGAAACGTTTGCCGATAACTTTAGGTATAACCTGCTCGTAATCCGGGAAATCACCCTCGATAAGTCGCACTATTAAGAAGAACGGCTCTCGGCGAAACAGCCCGTGATTCTTGTGAAAGCAGAGTTGAAGCTCCTCCCCCTCTTGCGCGTCGGCCACTAGGTTGCGTAGCTCAGCAATCCCTTTGCGCGGTACAATCACCCCTTTAGGAAGCGAAAGGGCCTCCAGGCCGGCATGTCCCCAGTCCATGAGCGAGAGCCGGTGGCCATCGGTGGCCACTAGCCTGAGTAAATTCGGGCCATCATTGGCTCGAAATTCCCAGAATACCCCATTAAGATTATATCGCGTCTCATCAGTTGAAGCCGCTATTACCGTCATCTCCAACATCGCCTTTAAAGGCAGGCAAGGCAAGGAGGCGTAGCTGGCTTCGTCAACCGAGGGCAAGGTCGGAAACTCGCTCGCATCCAGGCCGGTGATGCTAAAGCAGGCCGGCCCACATTTGACCTCCAGCCAGTTATTTTCTTTAACCCGGCAGTAAACATCCTCGGACGGCAGCTCTCGAAGTATCTCATAGAGCTTGCGCGCCGGCACTGTCACCCGACCAGGTTTTTTCACCAGCGCGGGATGGTGAGCAGCCAATCCCACTTCCTGGTCAGTAACCTTTACCACTAAGGCATCACCATCTGTCTCCAACAGGACATTGGCCAGGATAGGCATGGTGTGTCTTTTCTCCACGATGCTCTGGACCCGGCCTATGATAGTTAGGAAATCGTCTCGAGCGATGTTGAACTCCATTTATCTCCCCTTTCATCAACACTTTCTCTATATTATTATAGCCTTATCTAAAAAGAAAGCACTAGTAGGGCTGTTGACAACAACCGGAATTCTGGCTAAATGGTGGAAATTAGGCCGGTATTCCTGTGGAATAATCTGATTACGCGGTTGAGGAAAGAATGGCATTTTTCTATTTATAGTATTCATGCACATCTCTTTAACAGGTTCTTTAACAGGTTTATCCCCGAAGTTATCATCAAGCCGAAAACGGGATTGACTTCTTCAACGTCTGGATTTCCTCCCGCAACTGGGAGGATTGCTCCATTCGGTCCTCGACCTTATGAACGGCATGGATAACGGTGGAATGGTCCTTGTTACCAAACTCTCGGC
>JAZFTZ010000026.1:0-9740 GCA_036446955.1 Thermodesulfobacteriota bacterium | reverse complement strand
CCACGAAATAATTTTGAGAATTCGGGAGCATGAACTGGTGGGCGGAACCCACCCTACTGCTCAAAACCCAGCCCAAAGTTTAGGAAAGGGATCTGGGGAAGAACCCTTTTCAAAGGGTTTTCCCCAGAAATAAGCTATTCTAGCCTAGCTGACCTTGAACCCAATAGTAAAGTCTACTAAAATATGATTTGTCCATATCTAACAGGGGGAACAACCGAACATGAAGAAAATAGGAATACTGAACGGTGGAGGTGATTGCCCGGGTCTGAATGCCGTTATTCGGGCAGTGGTGCGCCGCGGCGCTCAACTTAGTTTTCAGACCCTGGGGATTAAATGGGGCTGGGCCGGGCTGCTGGAAAGAGACTATGAAGTGCTGGACTTAAAAAGCGTATCCGGCATCCTCCACCGGGGCGGCACTATACTGGGAACCTCGCGAACCAATCCGTTCAAAGACAAAGACGGCGGGAAAAGGATCAAGGATAATTTTTCCACCCTGGCCCTGCATGCACTGGTGGTCGTCGGCGGGGAGGACACCCTGGGAGTGGCCTTGAAGGTGCACGAGCTCGGGCTACCGGTGGTAGGTATCCCCAAGACTATAGACAATGACCTGGCCGGCACGGATTTAACCTTTGGCTTCGATACCGCGGTAAGTATAGCCACCGAAGCGATAGACCGGCTGCACACTACCGCCGAGTCTCACAACCGGGTAATTGTCGTGGAAGTCATGGGGCGAGGCACGGGCTGGATAGCTACTTTCGCTGGATTGGCCGGTGGGGCAGACGTTATCTTGATCCCGGAAAAGCCGATTAAATTGGACCAGGTCTGTGAACTGATCGCCAGGCGCCATGCCCGAGGTAAAGATTTCAGCATCGTAGTGGTGGCTGAGGGGGCCAAGATTGAAGGCCAGGAAACCGTCAAGACAAGCAAGAGAAAGGATGCCTTCGGCCATGAGCAGCTGGGCGGCATCGGCCAGACCCTGGCCCGGGAGATAGAATCCCGCTGTGATTTCGAGACCCGAGTTACCGTCCTGGGTCACGTACAGAGGGGAGGAGGGCCCACTGCATTTGACCGTATCTTAGCCACCCGATTCGGCGTCTTCGCCACTGATATGGTGGACCGGGGTGAGTTCGGAAAAATGGCCGCGTTGAGAGGGAACCAAATAGAATCGATTCCTCTGGCCGAGGCGCTCCAAGCGTGCAAGACGGTGGACCCGGAAATCTTTAAGATGGCTGAAGTCTTCTTCGGTTGATTATTTCGCCGGCCAGCTTGATCGCGTTGATAAGGCTTGAAGGGTCGGCCCGTCCTTGGCCGGCCAGGTCGAACGCGGTGCCGTGTACCACCGAGGTTCTAAGAATGGGCAGCCCCAGGGTGACGTTCACTCCTTGTTCGAAGCCGATGAGCTTGGCGGGAATATGCCCTTGGTCATGGTACATGGCCACTACCAAGTCGAATTCTCCCCGGGAAGCCCTCAAGAACACCGTATCTGGCGACAGCGGCCCCCATATCTTAACACCCTGTAGAGCTGCCTGAGCGATGGCGGGAGCGATCTCTTCCTCTTCCTCCGCGCCGATGAGTCCAGCCTCGCCAGCATGAGGATTAAGCCCCGCCACTGCAATCCGGGGAGAGGTCAGCCCAAGCTCTCTGGCTCCCAACAAGGCCATCCTTATAGCCTGAGCCACCCTCTCTTTATTGACCAGCGCGCAAGCCTGCTTCAATGACACATGCCAGGAGAGGTGGACCACCCTGAGTCTTTCCACTACCATCATGGTGGAGTACTCCCTGGTGCCGGTCCGCTCGGCCAAGATCTCGGTATGTCCTGGATAGGCATATCCGGCCGAGTTGATGGCCTCTTTACAAATAGGCGCGGTTACCAGCGCGTGGAGCCGCCCTTCCCCCACCAGTTCAATCGCCTTGAGGAGATATTCCACCGAAGCCCGACCGGACTCTCGGCCCACCTGCCCGAGCCGATAGTCGCTGGGCGAGATATTTCTCATATCGACTAATGAAACAGCCCCTGGCCTGGGCTGGGCAGGAGGGATCTCGGTCACTTCCTCCAGGTCCAGGGATAGCCCGCAAAAATCCATGGCTTGGTGGAGGACCCGAGCATCACCAATGAGCACTAGCTGGCCGTAGCTATTCAGCTGGCCGGCGGAGAACGCCTTCAGGACGATCTCCGGGCCGATCCCGGCTGGGTCGCCCATGGTAACAGCTATAACCGGCTTTCCCTTCAACGCCTATCCTGGTCTTACGGTGAGAGAGCTGAGCGGCTGGGGCCAGTGGCCCAGGAGCAAGCCCAGGTTGATCCACTAACCGGGCTCTCTGTACTCAAAGGCATTCCTTATCAGCTCGACGCCACCCTCGACGTTTATCGCCACCACGTCGAAGCGCATACCGATATCGGTTATCTTCCTTTTGGCCAGGTAATCGAGCGCGGTCCGGCAGAGCCTGCCTTGTTTCACCCAGCCCACTGCGGCTTGCGGGGAACCATAATTCGAGCTGGAACGGGCCTTGACCTCTACAAAGGAAAGGGTATCGCCATCCCAGGCGACGATGTCAATCTCGCCAAAGGGGGAATGATAATTCCTTTCTATAACGCGGTACTTTTTCTTCTTCAAAAACTTTACCGCTAGTTCCTCGCCCCTCTTGCCCAGTGAATGGTCTCCCCTAGCGCTCATGGGCAGGCCTCAGTCCGGCCACTCCCCTGAAGGTCAACCGGTGAAATGGGCTATATCCGTGCTGGCGCAATGCCTGCTTGTGTTCGATGGTAGGGTAACCCTTATTGGAAGCAAAGTTGTACTCCGGGAAAAGCCGGTGATAACCATCCATTAACTCATCCCGGACCACCTTGGCCAGCACCGAGGCCGCGGCCACCGATATGCTTCGCTGGTCACCTTTGATCAAGCTCTTTTGCTCGATATCCGTCGGCACGATAAAAGGACCGTCAATCAGCAGAAAGTCCGGCGGCTGGGGCAGAGATCCGACCGCGGCGGCCATAGCCTTAAGAGAGGCCTGTAATACGTTAAAACGGTCAACCTCCTCCCGGTCGGCCAGCCCCAGGCCAAATACCACCTCCCTTTCCCTCAGGGCCAAAACTATTTCCGCACGCTTTTTCGGAGACAAAGTCTTGGAATCGGCGATATCAAGGCCATAAAGCAGGGGCGACCATATCACACAGGCGGCAATTACCGGGCCAGCCAGAGGGCCTCGCCCGACCTCGTCCACACCGGCTATCAACCGGTAACCGCCCTCTCTTGCCTCTTTCTCAAACCGGTCCAAAAGGCCAGCCTTAATTAATTATCCTGCGCTCCTTGACCCGAGCAGCTCTCCCTTTCCTGGCTCTCAGATAGAAGAGCCGGGCGCGGCGGACTTTACCTCTAGCCAACACATCGATCTTGCTCACCAGAGGAGAATGGAGCGCAAAGACGCGCTCCACACCGATACCGTAAGATATCTTTCTCACCGTGAAGGTAGACCGGTTCATACGCTTCGTCTTACGAATGACTATTCCTTCGAAGAGCTGAGTCCGTTCCTTCTCTCCTTCTCTGATCAACAGGTGAACCCGGACTGTATCCCCGGCTCTGAAATCTGGCCGATCATCCCTCATTTGTTCTCTTTCCAGGCCAGCTACAACATCCATTTTACTAACTTCCTTTCCTTTTCCGTCTAATCTGTTTCAACTCTTCCAGCTCTTCAGGAGCCAACAAGGCGGATTCTAACAGCTCCGGCCTCCTGGCCAAAGTCCTTTTAAGCGCTTCCTGGCTGCGCCAGCGAGCGATGCGGCGGTGGTCTCCTGAGAGAAGGATCTCAGGCACCGCCATCCCTTCGAATACTGCCGGCCGAGTATATTGAGGATATTTCAGCAATCCGCGCGAAAGGGTATCCTCTCTCACCGAATCCTCATCTCCCACTACACCGGGCAAGAGCCGGGCAACTGCGTCCACTACCACCAGGGCAGGCAATTCGCCACCGCTGAGGATATAGTCCCCGATCGATATCTCAGCATTGACGAAATTCTCTGCCACCCTTTCGTCCATTCCCTCATACCGGCCGCAAATTAAGACAATATCCTTCTTCTCGGCCAAATTCTCAACCAAACCTTGGGATAGTTTAACCCCCTGGGGGGTAAGCAGGATTACAAAAGCGTCGGCGTGCCCCCCCTTGATGTCGTCCAGCGCCGCGTTTATAGGCCCCACCTTCATGACCATGCCGGGACCACCTCCATAAGGGCAATCATCGGTGACGCCTGATTTTCCGGCAAAATCCCTCAGATTGACAATTCGAACGCCCAGACGACCTGAAGCCAGCGCCCTTTTCAGGATACCGGTGCCAAGATAACTCGCGAACATGTCTGGGAAAATAGTCAGGATATGGAAAGTCATTGCAAGTCCAATAGCCCCTCCGGCAGGACCACCAGCATTTCCCCCTTCGCCAGGTCCACTTCCATCACCACCTCCGGGATGGCGGGCAGCAACAATTCTCTTTTCCCCTTTTGCACAACCAGCACATCGTGCTCACCGGTGGGCCAGATCTTGGTTATCGTCCCCAGGATCTCACCATCAGAGGTGGAGACCATAAGACCGATAAGTTGAAACCAATAGTACTCCCCCTCGGGCAGCTCGGCCAGGGAGTTTTTCTCCATGAGCAGGGTGGAACCGACCAACGCGGCCGCCTCCTCTCGGCTTTTTATCTCTTCGAACTGAACACTGAATCCACTCTTCTCGTCCCACACCCTAAACGGGGTCAGCGCTTTAATCATTCCTCCCTTATCGCTAGCAAAAAGCTTATTACCCCCTTTCAGGCAGGTATCCTGACCCGAGTAAACAACCACCTTAACCTGCCCCCGCAAACCCTTGGCTTTCACCACTTTCCCGATGCTAATCAGATCGGTCATTCTAATATTTCGAGAACGGTCCGTTTTCTTAACTTCGCCGAGGCTGCACCGATAATGATTCGGATAGCCCGGGCGGTTCGACCCTGTTTACCGATTATCTTTCCCAGGTCCTCTTTAGCCACTTTAAGTTCAAGAACCGAGGTCCTTTCTCCCTGCACCTCGAAAACCTCTACCTCTTCGGGTTTATCCACTAGCGCCTGTGCAATATGCTTTATCAGTTCTTTCATCTCCCGTCACCTCCGCCGCCAGCTAGGAAAAACGGTTCTATTCCTCTTTGGTCTCCTCTTTGGTCTCCACCAGGGAAATGTCCTTACCCCCCTTCCGACCGAAACCTGCTCGCTTGACTAGCTGACTAACCGCTCCGGTCATCTGGGCACCACGACTCATCCATTGGGCCAGTTTATCCTCCTTGATATTTATCTCCGGAGGCTCTTTCCTGGGATCATACGTTCCCAGCATCTCCAGGAACTTACCATCCCGGGGGGAGCGGGAATCAGCAACCACCACTCGATAAAAAGGACACTTTTTAGCCCCCCGTCTAGTTAACCTAATCTTTACCGCCATCAGTCAATAACCTCCTGTTTCGTACTCAAATGCGGAAGCCTTTCCGGGAAACCTTCTTCATCATCTTTCTCATCTCCACGAACTTCTTTACCACCCGATTGACATCAGCCACCGTAGTACCACTACCTTGAGCAATTCTCCGGCGACGGCTGCCGTTCAGGATAATGTGGTTCCTCCGCTCCTTTGTTGTCATGGAGTTGATTACGGCTTCCACCCTGGTAAGCTCCCGCTCATCTATTTGAACACCCTGGGCCCTGGCCAGGCGGCCCACCCCGGGAATCATGGAAACCAGCTCCTGCAGCGGGCCCAGCTTTCTTATCTGTTGCAACTGGTCACGAAAGTCTTCCAGAGTAAAACTATCCTTTCTGATCTTCCGCTCCAGCTCCTCGGCCTTCTGTTGGTCGTAGACCGTCGTCGCCTTCTCTATCAAAGAAAGGATATCGCCCATGCCCAGGATCCTTTGAGCCATGCGGTCAGGATGAAACAACTCCAGTCCATCCAGCCTCTCTCCCACGCCCAGATACCTGATGGAACAGCCGGTAATGGAGCGCAGGGAAAGAGCTGCTCCTCCTCGGGCATCACCGTCCATCTTGGTTAGGATTACGCCATCGATACCCAGACTCTCATGGAAGGTTTTTCCCAGATTTACCGCATCCTGCCCGGTCATGCCATCGGCAACCAGCAACACCTCCTGAGGCTGGATACGAGTTTTTATCTGCCGCAATTCCTCCATTAACTCGTTATCCACCGCCAACCGGCCGGCGGTATCAAAAAGCACTACCTGGTAACCCTGCTCCTGAGCATACTTGCGCGCCCGGGTGCAGTAAGCGACCGGGTCTCGTTCCTTTTCCTGGTCATAGACAGGCACACCCAGCTGGTCCCCCAGCTTCTTAAGCTGCAAGAAGGCCGCTGGCCGAGTAAGATCCGCGCAAGCTAACAGGCAGCGATTTCCCTTCTCCTTCAACATCTTGGCCAATTTTGCCGCGCTGGTAGTCTTCCCTGAGCCCTGCAGGCCCACCAACATAAGACAAAAAGGGAGAGCACCCCGCACTCTGATCTCCTGAGCCTCATCGCCCAGCAGCCGGACCAGCTCTTCCCGGACTATCTTCACCACTTGTTGGCCCGGAGTAAGGCTCTTAAGCACCTCCTGGCCCACTGCTCGGGCCTCTACCGCCGAGATAAACTCTTTGGCCACCCGGAAGTGTACGTCTGCCTCCAGCAACGCCATCCTGACCTGCTTGAGGGCCTGGCGAACGTCGAGCTCGCCTAGATGGCCTTTGCTCTTTAACCCGCTGAAAATCGCGGTTAACTTATCCGTCAAACTCTCGAACATTTACTGACTCCTAGTATTAAAGAATTTTAACTATTTACAGGGGTTAAATCAACAAAATTCGGCTCTTTGGGGGGAAAGCATTTGAAAATGGTTGTCCCTCACAATAACACTCAACTGTTACCGATGTCTGAAAACAGGACAATCCAGCTCTGGGAACCCTTTTATGGGTGCTAGCCCTTAGCTACCATGCATTCTACCCTGAAGTGTGATATCTTTATTTACATTGAAGCAATCCTTTTTTGAGGCGGGCATGGCCGAGTATAAAGGTTCCATTCTGGAGACCGTCGGGGAAACTCCTCTGGTTCGAATCAATAGGTTTAACCCTTACCCCAGAGTAAATATTTACGCCAAATTGGAGGGGCTTAACCCCTTGGGAAGTGTTAAGGAGAGGATTGCCGTCTCCATGGTGGAAGGGGCGGAAAAAGAGGGGGTTCTCACCAAAGACAAGATTATTCTTGAGGCCTCCAGCGGCAATACCGGCATCGGCCTGGCCATGCTGGGCGCAGTGAAAGGGTATAAAGTTACCATCACCATGTCCCGGGGGGTGAGCAAGGAAAGAAGAAAGCTGTTGAAGGCGATGGGGGCCAAAATCATCCTCACCCCGGCCGAGAAGGGCACCGATGGGGCCATTGACAAGGCCGATGAGATCTACGCGGCTCAGCCGGACAAATACTGCCGGTTGAATCAGTATACCAGCAAGTACAACCCGCTCATCCATTACCAGACCACCGGGCCGGAGATCTGGCGCCAGACAGGAGGTAAAATAGATATCTTCGTAGTCGGCCTGGGCACCACCGGCACCATCATGGGAGCCGGTCAATACTTGCGGGAACGCAACCCCAATCTGAAGATTATCGCGGTCGAGCCCCAGGCGGGCCATCACCAGGAGGGCTTGCGTAATATGACCACCGCCCGGGTACCCCCTATATTCGTCTGGTCAATTTTCTATGAGAATATCGTGGTTTCTGATACGGACGCCTACGCTAGCACCCGTCAGTTGGCCTTGGTGGAAGGTATATTCGCGGGGATTAGCTCAGGGACAGCTATCTGGGCCGCGCTCCAGGTGGCCGCTAAGGTGAAGGATAAGGAGATGGTGGTTATCTTCCCCGACCGGGGTGAGAAATATCTGAGCCTGGGGAAACTATTTGGACCGAGGTAGTCGGTCAAAGCAACCGGTATCGCTCATCCAGTCTCAGGCAAACTAACCCGATTTCCACCCTCTCGCCGGGCCTTCTCCAACATCTCCTCCGATTTCTGCAAGAGCTCGCGCGAATCGCTGGCATCAGTGGGAAAGCGAGCACAACCCACGCTCAGTGTGGTTTGAACCCTGGTATCCTTGACAATAAAGGCATGCTCCCGGGCCCTGACCAACAGCCTTTCGACGGCCTTCTTGGCCTCGGCCAAGCCAGCGAAAGGAAGGATGACATAAAAAACACCTCCCTCGCCCTGGGCCACGAAGTCTGTAGAACGGACCTCTCTTAACAGAAGTTCTCCCAGCTTGTGGAGAAGTTCCGATTGAAGCTCGCTGGCGACGGGGTCATGAGTAACAGTCATCAATGTCAGGAGATAACTGTAACGAAGGGCACGAAGGACCTCGACGTCCAAAATGAAGTCAAAAAACCCTCGATTGCTTATTAAAATCTTTGACACAGACGTTCCGCCGCCTAACTAACTAATTTCGTATTCCTTTATCTTGTTCAACAGACCCTTGTAGCTTATTTTCAAAGCGTCGGCGGCAGCTTTTCTATTCCAGCGGTTCAATTCCAACACTTTCTTTATGAGAGATGCTTCTATCTCCTTCGCCTTCCTCTTGAACTCCTTGAGAGAACAATCGTCCTGGTTCCACATGAGCTCGTTGCCTCCGGTTTGGGTAGATGCAGAATCTATTGCATTTCCCGTGCCAGCGGCACTCTGCCTTGGGGTCTTTCCCAGACCATCCCACGAGAGATCGCCAAGGAGCGCTTGGCGTTTAATGGTGTTTTCCAATTCCCGAACATTGCCCGGCCAATCGTAGGCCAGGAAAGCCTTCATCTGCTTATCGCTAACCTTCGGACATTCCCAATTATTTTCTCGCTTGAGCTTACGGCGAAAATATTCCACCAGATGAGGGATCTCTTCCTTACGCTCTCTCAAAGGAGGCAAGAGAATATTTATCACGTTAAGCCGAAAAAATAAGTCTGAACGAAATAAACCTTTAGCCACGGCATTATCAAGATCCATGTTAGTGGCGGCAATAACCCTTGTATTTACCTGAATATCCTTGAATCCCCCCAAACGGGAAAAACGTCCCTCCTGAAGCACCTGTAAAAGCTTGGACTGCAGGCTAGGGGGGATATCGCCGATCTCATCCAGGAAGATGGTGCCCTGGTTGGCAAACTCGAACTTTCCCGGCTTCAATCGGTGCGCGCCGGTAAAGGCACCCTTTTCATGGCCAAACAGCTCGCTCTCAAGTAAACCCTCGGGCAGGGCGGCACAAAGGACTTTTACGAAAGGCTTATCTTTTCTTAACGAACGTCTGAAAATGGCCCTGGCTACTACCTCCTTTCCCGTCCCGCTTTCTCCCCTTATAAGTACAGTAACCTCTGTCTGAGCCACCTTATCCACAACACTGCTGATATCCCGCATCTCCGGGCTTAAACTCAAGAGAAAGTCCCGCCCTCGGTCCTCCAGGTCCTCTTGACTCATCTTTTCTAATATATCGTTATAAGGGAGTAGCTCTTCCAATTCGCTAATCATTTCCCCCTTCCTATTGGCGCCAGCAGGACTAGCCTTTTTTGATGCATGCGCAATTATCGATGGTATGCCGATCGACAACAGGCAGGTAAGATGAATTCTTATTGGTAGTAGTGAGTTAGTCGCTCTTTCGATACGACTTTGGAAGAATTAGCTCGAGAGGAACATCAAGAAGGGACACTTAATCTCAACTCATTGTTCAGCAACCGTTAAATACCA
>JAZFTZ010000025.1:0-8350 GCA_036446955.1 Thermodesulfobacteriota bacterium | reverse complement strand
AGGGTGGTAAGGTCAAGCTGAGGCATGAACCGTTGCCGGTGGAGGAGTTTCCCATAACGCTGCCCAAGCGGGAAAAAATACCCGCGGCTATTCAATTGTCCCCATGAAATTAGAATTAGAAAGGAGGCACCATGGCACTAGAGACAATCGATGGAAAAATGTGTGATGCTTGCGACTTGAGGATTAACGACCGCTGTCCCATCATAGAGAGCTGCCCTACGGATGTAATTAGATGGGCGGAGGATAGAAGACCAACCATCGTTTATCCCGAGGATTGCCACGTCTGTTATCTGTGTCAGATAGACTGTCCTTACGGTGCAGTGAAGATCTCCACCACCATCCCCTTTGAGATACCGCTGGACTGAAGGCAGGCGTGAAATACGTAGAGAAAACAGAAGGTAAATCTTTACTTTAACGCTTTAACGGAGGTGGGAAAATGGGAAGAATACCAAGCAGGGTAATTTCTTATGCGTTAGTGGTATCACTCCTCTCTTTCTTGCTGTTAGCAAAAGGCCTGGCCCAGCCTGCCTGGGCGGAGAAGATGATCACCTTAAAGGTGGGCATGATACCCATCGGTGAGTTGATCCCCCTATATATGGGAATGGAAAAGGGCTATTTTGCTGAGGAAGGGCTGAAGTTAAAGAATATCCCCATGCGCAGCGGAGCAGTAATTATCCCGGCGCTCATCGGAGGCTCGGTGGATATCGGTTATTCAGCCGTGGTTAACAGTATAACCGCCAGGGCGAGAGGGTTGCCCATCATGATAGTGGCATCTAACAGGATTATGGACCGGGAGACTTACGTTGGCGTTCTCAAAGAATCGGGCATCTACCGATACCGGGACCTTTCCGGCAAGGTAGTAGCGACCAATGTCATCAAGGGGATCAGCCCATTGTTCATCAATGAGCTGGTGTTTAGAGACCGAGGGGACCCGAGCACTATCACCTGGCTGGAGGTACGCTTCCCGAATATGATTCCCGCCTTGGTCAACAAGCAGGCTGTCGGTGTGCTCCTGGTGGAGCCTTTCGCCACCGTTGCCAGGGAGGACCCAAAGATAAGGTTGCTTTCTCCTTACTTCGGCTTGCTTAATTATGGAGGGCCGCTGGCCAACTGGGTGGCCACCGATAAAGCGATAAAGAATAATCTCCCGGTGCTAAGACGTTTTGTAAATGCTAATAAGAAGGCGGTGGACTATTCCAACGCCCATCCTGACGAGGCGCGCCTGATAGTCACCAAGTACACTAGAATAAAGCCGGCTATGGCTAAGAAGATGGGTCTGCCCAATTGGAGCAACAAGATTGACCTGGCCAACCTGCAATGGATAGCCGACCTGGTGCACAAACATGGATATATTGACCGCAGGTTTGATGTGAGCGGCCTGCTCCATGAGATGGCCCGGTGAACCTTAGCTAAAACCTTTCCCGGGGGACGGGGCCGTGGGCCCCGTCCCCCGGGAAAGATCACCTAGGTCTCAAGACAATAAATATAGAGAACAATTCAGTTGACAGTTGAATATAGTTTGGATTAATATGAGCCGGTAGTAAAAGTTACATCCAGGGAAAATGGTGAGAATCCATTGCTGCCCCGCAACTGTGAGCGGTAAGCCCTCTGTAGTTAAGCCACTGGAAAGATAACTTTCTGGGAAGGCGCAGGGAGCTGCGATTCCGCAAGCCAGGATACCTGATCTCGCAATGACCTTCCGAGGGGAAAGGCTTGCGGTTGATTCAACTAAGCAAAGGGCAAGCGCCCTTAGTTAAATTAACCCAGCCCGACTCGAAAGGCTGGGTTTTTTATTGGAGACGGAAAGTTAATGGTCGGTGTGAAGAAAACGCTCTTGCTTTCCTTTTTGTTTGCCCTGCTGTTCTTAGCCATCGCCCTGGTTTCGGTGTCTTTAGGGCCGGCCCCCATTGGGTTCAAGCGGGTGGTGGGGATACTCTTTTCCACGCTGCTGCCTATCCAAGGGGATTGGACCGAAACCGAAAAGGCTATTGTATTGAGCTTGCGACTGCCTCGGATATTTCTGGGCGCGCTGGTAGGAATCGCCCTGGCGGTTGCTGGCGGGGTGTTTCAGGCGTTGCTTCGTAACCCCCTGGCCGACCCGTACATCTTAGGTGTTAGCAGCGGCTCGGCTTTGGGCGCGGTGTTGGCTTTGGCATTGGGGGTGGAGTCTAGCTTTCTCGGATTTCAGGGAGTCTCCGGGTTTGCCCTTGCCGGCGGGCTTACCAGCATAGTCCTTCTTTATACGATTGCCAGAACAAGGGGGGAGCTGGGCACGCTGACGACCCTGTTAACCGGTGTTATACTTAGCTCCTTTTTCGCCTCGTTGTTGTGGTTCCTGGTCAATTTCTTTCCCGGGATCTTTCTTACCGGCGCCATGTCCTGGCTTATGGGCGACCTGGGATTGGGGGTTGGGCAGCTGAGCTGGGGGACGGCCTTCTATGTGTTGGCTACGTCCGCTTTTATCTACTATTACAGCCGGTCGTTAAACGTACTGGCTTTGGGGGACGAGTCTGCCCGCTATTTGGGTATTGAGGTGCGCCGGGTTAAGAACCTTTTGCTTTTGGCCGCCTCTTTGATGACCGCGCTGGCGGTATCGATGAGTGGGGTTATCGGCTTTGTCGGCCTCATCGTCCCGCACGCGGTTCGGTTGGCGTTCGGAGCTGACCATCGGCTCCTCTTCCCTATCAGTGCCTTGGTGGGCGCCTCGTTTTTGGTTGGAGCGGATACCATAGCCCGAGTTGCCCTGGCGCCCAGGGAGCTTCCGGTAGGGGTCATTACCGCCCTGTGTGGCTCGCCCTTTTTTATCCTGATACTGAAGCGGGCCCGAATGAAGGAGCTATTTTAGTGAAGCTGGTGGAGGTCAAAGGTCTCGGTTTCCGGTTTCCCTCTCAGCAACTCGACAGCTGGGTTCTGAGGGATCTGAATTTTTCCCTGGAGGAGGGAGAGGTGCTGGGAATTATGGGGCCCAACGGTTCGGGCAAGACCACCCTTATTCGGCTGATAGCGGGGTTGCTAAAGCCGACGGTGGGCAGGCTAGATATCTTTGGCCAGTCCGCGGCCGGCCTCAGGCCGCGGCAGCGGGCCAGGTTGGTGGCTACCGTGGCCCAGGACTCGGTAATGCCTTTTTCCTTTACCTGTTTTGAAGTGGTACTCATGGGGCGGTCGCCTCACCAGCGGGGTTTTGGTTTTGACACTCCTCAGGATATCCAGGCCGCTGAGGAGGTCATGAAGTTTACCAATACCCTTTATCTACGCGACCGGCCGATAAGTATGATAAGCGGAGGGGAGAAACAAAGGGTCTTTATCGCTCGGGGTCTGGCCCAGTCTCCCAGGTTGTTTCTCCTGGATGAGCCCACCACCCATCTGGATTTAAAGTATAAAAAGGAATGTTTCCAGCTTCTCTGTGGCCTGAACAAGGAGAGAGGTTTGACGGTGATTCTGATCTCCCACGAGATAAATCTGCAGGCGGCTTACTGCCACCGGATGCTTCTGCTCAAGGGTGGCCGTATCTACGCCATCGGCCCGCCGAAAGAGTGTCTTACCAGGGAGAATATCGAGGCGGTTTATGATTGTGAGGTGTTGGTGGACGAAAACCCATTAAGCAAAACTCCACGGGTAAGTCTGAAGATTTAATCAGGAAACTTATGCCCAGGTCGAATATTATTAAATCAATCTTGATCTTCTTTTTGCTCCTCCCTGGGTTCGGTGAGGCCTCCACCAGGATATTCACCGATGCCCGGGGGCGGCCGGTGAGGGTCTCTTATCCGCCGCAAAGGATTGTCTCTCTGGCTCCCAGCATCACGGAAAATCTATTCGCGCTTGGGTTGGGCGACAGGATAGTGGGCGTAACCGTCTATTGTGATTATCCCCCTCAGGCGAAGGAGAAAGAGAAGGTGGGTGGGGGCATTAACCCCAGTTTGGAAAAGATAGTCTCGTTGAAGCCCGACCTGGTTCTGGGTCTTGAGGGCGCCAGCAGCTTGGGGGCAATGAGCTCATTGAAAAAGCTCGGACTAGCCGTTTATCTGTTTGACAGCAGGGGATTCGCCGGGATCTTGAAGACAATTGAGGAACTGGGCCGGCTGACCGGGAGCGAGAGAAAGGCTGATGAGCTGCTCAAAGAGGTTGAGGAGCGGGTCGAAATGGTTGCCCGGTTGATAAGAGCTAGCAAAAGGCCGAAAGTCCTGTTGGTCGTCTGGGACGAACCGATATGGACGGTGGGGAAGGATAGCTTCCTTAGCGACCTCATAGAGATGGCCGGGGGTGTCAGCGTCACCGCAGATTTGAAAGGAGAGACCGCGCTATTCAGTCTGGAGGCGATAGTGGAGAGAGCTCCGGAGATCATTCTGGTGAGCTTGGCCTTCGGTCTGAACCGATCACGGCAACCATTGAAACAGCTGAGGAGGTTAAATTCTATTCCCGCGGTAAGGAACAAGAAGATATTTGCCCTGGATTCTTCTCTCCTTAACCGGCCCTCCTACCGAGTAGCTCAAGGATTGGAGAAGCTGGCCAGGATATTTCACCCGGAGTTATTTCCCGATTAGGGAAAAACAGACCGGATGCCGGGGTTGGCAACGCGGCTATGGCAGAGAAATTGATTATCTCCTGGAGTGGCGGCAAAGATAGCGCTATCACTCTAGCTGAAATTAAGAAAATCGGAGATTATCAAATAGTGGCGTTGCTCACCATCATAACCGAGAGGTATGGCCGGATCAGCATGCATGGAGTACGACAAATTCTGCTGGAAAGACAGGCCCAATCATTGAGATTGCCTGTTCAAACAATATTCATATCCCCAAACGCCAGCAATGAAGAGTACGAATCGAAGATGAGGGAGACGCTAACCGGATTTAAGGATAACGGCCTTTCATCAGTAGCTTTCGGAGACATTTTCTTGGAAGAGGTAAGGAGGTACAGGGAAGAAAATCTGGCCAAGCTGGGGATAAGAGGGATTTTCCCCATATGGAAAAGAGACACCAGCCAGCTCGCCAGGGAATTCGTTCATAGGGGCTTTAAGGCAGTCATCAGCTGTGTGGACTCGAAGGTGCTGAATAGCTCCTTCGTCGGCAGGATAATCGATGAGCAGTTCCTAGCTGAACTTCCTTCCGGGGTGGACCCTTGCGGAGAGAGGGGGGAGTTTCATTCATTTGTGTTTGACGGACCGATATTTAATGAAAAGGTTGCTTTTACTGTCGGTGAGCTAGTCAAAAGAGACTCGTTTTACTTCTGTGATTTGCTGCCGGAACCGTTGGACGTATGACTGCAGTCTTACTGTGAAGGCGGGCGAATGTTTTCGGTTGATAGATAAGGAGGGGAATCTAGAACAAACAGGGTCGAAATAGCCAGCCGGCAGGTTCAGGGAAGGCGGTGAGAAGCCGCCGCTGCCCCGCAACTGTAAGGGGGACGAAATCCGCCTAGTTTGCCACTGGGTGTTAAGCCCGGGAAGGCGCGGAGATTAGGAAGAACCCGAGCCAGGAGACCTAGCTAGCCGGATTTCCCAATATTCCTTTCGCGGGGAGGGAGGCGGGGTTGCTCCTCCGGAATACATCATATGGAGGAGTTGAACATGGTTAAGAGGTTTGTCGTCGGTGCTTTAATCATAATGTTGTTAGCTGGTGCGGCTTACGCGCAGGAGGAGAAGGAGATTGAGCCGGTGGTGGTTACTGCCAGCCGGCTTTTCGGCCCGGGACTGGAGTTGAATAGAGTCCCGGCGAACGTCGTTATCGTTACCGAGGAGGATATCGAGAGACTTGGCGCCCGGACAGTGGGGGAGGTTCTAAAGGCCCAGGCGGGTATTATTTTGTATGACTTGTTTGGCAACAGCTTTCAGGCCAGCCTGGATATGCGCGGATTCAATGGGCAACCGGTAACGGCGACCACTGTGTTAGTGGATGGCGTCAGGGTCAATGAGCCTGATTTCAATCAGATTAACTTTGATCTCATACCGGTGGATGAGATTAAGCGGATAGAGATAATCCCGGGCACATCGGCGATGTTCGGCAAAAATGCCATGGCCGGGGTCATTAACATCGTTACCAAAAGGGGCGAGGCCAAGGGTAAGACGCTGATCGAGTTGTCGGGCGGGAGTTTTGCCCGGCAGAAATATAGGCTTGCTACCAGCGGGATGGTCAATGATCTGGATTACCATTTCGGTATAACCAGAGAGCTGGGAGAGGGGTTCAGAGACGAGTCTGAAGCTCGCATAACCCGTCTGCTGGCTAAGCTGGGCTACAGCTGGGGTGAGGCCAGCGACCTTGCCCTCTCCTATACCCACGTGAATGACAAGCTGGGGCAAGCCGGTTCGTTGCCTCCAACTGAGCTGGCCAGGAACCGCCGCGGCAATCTTACCCCAGGGGACTTCGTCGCTTCGGAGATGAACGCTCTTACCCTGAATTATAAGCAGGGATTGCCATACGACCTTTTCGCCTCCGTTAACGGGTTTTTCCGAGGGGTTGATCGGGATAGCCTGATCATTGGTCTCAGTTCATTGAGCAAACTGGAAACCAATGTCAACTCTGCCGGAGCTACGTTACAGCTGAACTGGGAGCGCCCGTTATTGGCCCGACGCAACTCTCTCTTTTTTGGGGTGGAATTTAGCTCCCACCGGTTCAATAACAAGTCGGAGTCGGTCTTCTCCGGCTTTCCGTTTTTTGGCCGAAATCGCACTGATGAGGTCCTGTTGGGCCTGTTCGTTCAGGACACCTTCGATCTGCTGGATAAACTCTCTCTTACCCTGGGTCTACGCTACGACCGGGACCGGCTTGATTTTACCGACCAGCTGGATCCGGACACCAGCGGGATAAAGACATTCAGGAGATTTAGTCCTCGGGCAGGCCTGGTTTACCGATTCAGCGATAAGTTCAACGTTTATTTAAACTACGCTGAGGGGTTTCGCATCCCCACGGTGGATGAACTGTTCGCCTTCGGTCCGTTCTTCTCCAACCCTGATCTTAAACCAGTGAAATCCAGTAACTATGAGATCGGCCTGCGGGCCAATTGGGGCAAGCTGCTTAGCGCTTCCGTGGCTGTTTTCGATATCGAGGTAAGGGATGAAATCTTCTTTGTCGTTACCGACCTGGAAACCTTCTCCGGGAGCAACGAAAACGTTAAGAAAGCCAGAAGGCGAGGGGTCGAGTTCTCTCTGAAAGGTAACTACAAGGATAGCCTGAGCGGGTTCTTGAACTACACCCTGACCGAAGCGACCTTTCAGACGGATATAACCCTGTTTACCTTTCCCATCCAGAATGTGGGCAAGGGAGATGAGTTTCCCCTGGTGCCAAGACATAGGTTGAGTGCCGGGATCAGCTACAGGTTCCTGGATAATTGGGCCGTCTCGGTAAATGGCCTGTATGTCAGCGATCAATTTCTCTTGAACGATGAAGCCAACCAGCGAGAGAAGCTTGATTCTTATTTCTTACTGAATGCCAGGGTGGCTTTCGAAAAGGACGGTTTCAGCGCTTTTCTCCAGGGAAACAACCTGACCGACGAAAGGTATGAGACCTTTGGTATTTTCGGCGCGGTGGAACCATTCCTAGTGCCTGGCGCGGGCATCAGCGTTTTGGCGGGTGTGGCTTATGAATTTTAGCCCGCTTGCAGGGGTCGATTTCATAAATTGACCGGTTGAGAAGAAGATTAAGGTGACTTATTTTAAGTTTATTTTACTTTCGCTTACTGTTCACACTTTGCTCTTCCTCTCGCTGGGGTCCAACCGGCCACAACTTGGCTCTGAGAGGATAGAAGTGAGGCTTATGGAGCTTCACAGCTCAGGCTCTGGCAAAGTTCAGCAGAGAAAAACCTCACCCAGCCCAAAACAACAGGTTAGCAAGAAGGAAAGCCAAACCCGAATTGGTTCCCAGGCCATCCGGACGAGACCGAAGACGGAAAAAGTTGGCCGGCTTTCTCCCTCCACTCAGGAAACTCCCCGAATGTGGAGAGGGGAGCTGGAAAGGAAGTCACGGCCGGAAACGCCGCTGTCCGAGGAAAAAGCTAAATCACCCGTTGAGCCTGAAGAACCGTTGGCTATTGTCGAGGAAATAGTTGCCGATAGGGAATTCAACCCGGTTGAAGGGAACAACTTGGTTGCTCATCCGGTTAGCGAGGAGACCAAGGAGGAGGTTTCCCCGGCGGTTACCGCCACCCCGCCTTTGCCCTTGGCCAGGCAGGAGATACCCCGGCCAAAGAGTTTCCCCTCAGTGACCCGCGCGCGGGGCAGGCCGTCTCTGGCTGATTCAGAGACGGTCATAAACAGGCGCGATGAAGCAGAAAGAGTCGTTAGCTTTTACACCCGGAGGGAAGATGCCAAGCTGGTCTCTCCGGCTCAAGCCATCCAGGAGCCGATGCCTGCGAAAGGAGC
>JAZFTZ010000024.1:0-3402 GCA_036446955.1 Thermodesulfobacteriota bacterium | reverse complement strand
GCTTCTCGGGGGCCCCGAAATCAAAGGGTTTCCCCCATAAAGGCATATTTTCGCCTGCCCAGGATTAAAATCCCAGCTCCTGCCAGCGACTTTCCACTCTTTTTCTTATTTCCTCGGGGAAGTCCAACCAGTCGGATACTACCGGCACCCATTCCCGCGGCCACTCGGCGGGGAAGGTGGCGTCTATGAGGGCCCGGGAGCCAATACCAGCCTCCCGCTCATCGGGACGAAGACAGGGCCATAAAGATGAGGCCTGTTCCCGGCGGTAGATATGGATGTCTCTATCGGGCTTGCACCGAGTGCATATGGCCCACAGAACCTCGTTAAGATTGGTGGGATCGATATCCTCGTCAACGGCAAAGATATAGTCCAGGTGATAGCCGACCTCGCTTCCCCAGATAGCGTGGGCTATCCTTTGCACATGTCCTGGATAGCGGGGTTTCAGCGATACCATCACTCCATGCACGCCGGACCAGGGATGGTCAAAGACGGCCTTCACACCCAGATTAAGCCGGTCCATGAGCAGGTCTTCTACCGCGGCGGTATTCTCCACCGATGCCAGGATGTTATTCTCCTGGATCGGCTTTCCTTCCAAAAGCCCGGTGTTTATGGGATTGTTCCTATGGGTGATGCAGGTGACATTTACAAAGGGGCGCGGGGCCCGGGTTCCGCCGTAATAGCCGGTGTACTCGCCAAAAGGCCCCTCCTCTCGCCGTTCGAAAGGAGGCACTTCTCCCTCGATTACAATCTCGGCCGTGGCCGGCACCTCCAAATCGACCGTCTCACATTTGGTAAGCTCCACCGGCTTGGTACGCAGCGCGCCAGCCATATCCCATTCGGATACCTGGGCCTCGAATCGTCCATAGGCGGCGATAAAATTTATCGGGTCTTGGCCGATAGATATGGCGATGGGCATAGACTGTCCCCGCTGTTCATACTTCTTATAGATTGCCTCGGCATGGCGGCCAGGCTGAAACAGGATGCCCAGGTGGTCTTTATCATGGATCACCATCCGGTAGATGCCCACGTTCACCCATCCGGTATCCGGATCCTTGGCTATCACACAATGAAAGGTCCCTATATATCGCCCCCCGTCCCGGACGTGCCAGAGGGGGGTGGGGAATTTAAACAGGTCTATCTCCTTGCCGGTGAGGACATTTTCCTTGCACGGGGCATTCTTCTTATCCACCAGCACCGGCTTAATCGGGGTCTTCACCCGCTGGCGGTAAACTTTGGTGATCTCATGAACGCTGACTGTAGGGGAAAGGCCCAGGGTCAGGGCATATCGGCCATAGGTGCCTAACGTACCGGAAAAGAAGGGAAATTCCGAGGAATAACCCTTGATATTCTCGAACATGACGGCCGGGCCGTTAGTGTCAAGAACCTTGCGCATAACCGCGCCCAGCTCCAGGTTCCAGTCCACTTCAACGGATATCCTTTTCAGCTGACCCTGTTTGTCTAACTCGCTTATAAACTCCCGTACGTCATGGTAAGGAAACATGGATTACCCCCTTGTATCATTTATTTATACGCTAATCTGTTCGCTTATTTTATGGCATGTCAGCACGATGTCAAGGGGAAAGGCAAAGTAAGACTCCCAGGGAAACGGGGCCGAGGGTTTTTTGTGGGAAACCTTCTGTGGGGAAAACCCTTTAAAAAGGGTTCCCCCCACAGAGCTACGGCCCCATCACCCGGGGAAAAAGGATTTAGTTTTAATATTTGAAATTCCGCAGGTCCTTATCCACCCTGGACAGATAACCCGGGTCGGGCTCTTTTCCCGGTTTAGCTGGCGGGGATGGCAACCTCCTTAGAAAAAGGTAGGCAAACAGGCCGGCACCACCCACTCCAAGAAAAGGCAATAGCCAGAGAAGCAGATTGATACCCTTCTTTTTAGGCTCCAATAATATCCACTCACCATAACGGCTTACGAAGTAGGCCAGAATCTGTTCCTGGTTCTGACCTTGAGCCAACTTTTCGCCTATCACCACCCTCATCTGCCTGGCCATATCCGAAGGGGAATCAGCAATTGAGAGGTTGGCACAAACCGGACATCTTATCTTAGTGGCGATATCGCGCGCCTCATTATCTCTGGCCGCCCAACCGGTAAGATACCAGGCGAAAACCAGCGTGACTGAAATAGCGGTTATTAGAAAACCCCTCTTAGCCATACCGTCCTCTTAGGATAGGATCTCCTCTATCTTTTCCTCCAGCAGGGTAGGACTTGTCACCCCCAGATGTTTATAGGCAATTTTCCCCTGCCGATCAAGGAAAAATGTTTCCGGCACGCCATATACGCCGTAGTCGATGGAAATTTTTCCCTTGGGATCCACGCCGTTAAGATAGGTAATCCCGAACTCCTTTATGAACGCCCGGGCATTAGCCTTCCGGTCTTGAATGTTTATACCCAGGAAGACCACCCCCCGGTTTTTATACTTCCGCCAGGCAGCCTCCAGCCAAGGTGCCTCCACCCGACAAGGGCCACACCAGGAGGCCCAGAAGTTCACCACCACCGGTTTGCCTTTGAGCTCTTCCAGCGTGATCTTTCGGCCATCGAACAAAGTGAGGGAAAACTCCGGCGCTTTATGATCAACTAGGGGGGAAGGAAAATCTCGGGGATTACGGGTCAGCCCATAAGCCAGCAGGGCGACGATACCTACCGCGCCTACCACTACTGTCAGCTTCTTCCACAACATGATCGCCCTTAAGAATATGGTACCGGCTGGGCCATCTTGGCCCAGCCGAACAAGCTAAATACCACATTAAATAATATCATAACCTCAGTCTAAATAAACAGCTACAGAAAGACAACCCCCCCCCCACAATAAAGGTGGTAATCGGCACCATGGCTCGCAAAGTGGCAATACGCTTATGGAAATTCTCCCGGGTTATCCGATAGGTATAATAGGTGCTGGCCAGCAATCCAATTATCATCGCCCCCAGTTGTACATAGGGAACCACGCCCGGGAAATAAGGCCGCCATTCGTACTGGGGGGCACCCAACAGGTTCCAGCCCCAGCCGAACGGGTCAGATATCACCGAGAGATGTACGAGCCGTTTATCATTAGCAACGCGACGCCAAAACCGACCCAGGCCATCATCCCCAGGGGGATAAACGCGTAGGCGTAATCGACAAAAAGCTTTTTCAGGGAAAAGGCCTTTGCCCAGTGGTACTCGCCTTTGCCCGCATCCACTATCTGGCCCTGAGCAAAGGAAGCAGTTTTCCCGGTCTCGGCCCCGACCCCCTGGTAGGTGATAACAGGTTTCAAACCGGTAACGCCATTCTCGCCTTGCATAACCTTAAATTTAAATTACCCCGGATGGTAAAGGTGCTGATGTTGAGGCTTTTTTAGGCTAATCTCCAACCGATCTTGACCAACTGCCTGAGAGTGCACAAGGGCCAAG
>JAZFTZ010000023.1:0-4500 GCA_036446955.1 Thermodesulfobacteriota bacterium | reverse complement strand
ATAAGATGGTGAAGTTCCTGCCACTGTCTTTGCGCCCGGGAATTTAAAGTTTGATGGCTGACATCCATCCAGGGGTTTATCTCATAATGAATGCCGTAAAATTCAGGCTGGCACATGAGGAACTTCTTCACCTGCCGCGCTTGCTTTTTTTTCTGCCCGGACATAGACAGCTCACCAATTCCTTGAGGAAAAGTTCAGCATCGGTGACCAGACCCAGGGTCTGGAAACCCACCCGGTCGGTAAACTTACTTACCACCGTGGGGTTGATGTCCACCACTACACCGCGCACACTGGCGGGAAGCGCTTTGCCCACTGCCTTGGCGTGGAAATGGCTGGCTATGACTAACACCAATTTCACTCCCCGGACCTTTTTCCTCAAAACCATCTGGGCCTGAACTGTATCGGTCACCACCTCGGGCAATGGGCCGTCGTCGGATGGGTTGCCCAATAACAGGAAATCGCCCCCCGCCTTATCCAGAGAGTAAAAAATCCCTTTTTTAACCAGACCGCTGGCAATCGCCTTTTTTACGCCTCCCACCTGCTTGATTTCGTTGATGGCCTCTAGATATCTTTGGGTGCGGGTTTCTTTCCTCTTTTTAGCTGAATTCGAGTGGGGCAGTCCAAAAAGGGAGATTGCCAGGTCTGAGGAGGCCAGGTCGTTTCCGGCAACCAAGATGTCCGTATATCCCGCCTCTATCAAGCGGCAGAGCTGTTCTCGGCAACCCGCCTTCCCGACAGCCTCGCCAACAGCCAGCAGGATTTTGCCTCCTCCGGCTTTAGTCCGCTCTATCTCCAGGGCAACCTCACTTATAAGCGATCCCTTGGCTTTATCCGCGGCGATGAAACGGGCGGGAAAATCGAACAGACCTCGAGGTCGAAAGCGGGCTAATGGTGATACCCGAACCCCATTGCTGCCCACAACGATCTTATCTCCAGGCGCTACCTGGTGAAACTTTACTGCTTGGGCCTTTGAGGTACGTTCATCTACACGGATGGCACAATCCGGGCAAATGTCAGCCACCGCTAGCCAGCGCCCCTTAAACCTGGCCTCGCAGGAAAGGCCGGTGGTAACGTAAAAACCGGTCGGCAAAATGCCCGCTTGCGGCGCCTCTTTCAGGGTTACCTCCCTCTCCTTAAGCGGGGTTGCTCCCAGCTGATAAAGCCGAGTGAGGATCTCCTCTAACTTAGGCCGGGAGGAGCAGGAGACCTTTACGCGGGCATAGCTCGGGTCCGTTTTGGTTTTACCAATGCTGATCTCTTGGGTAATATAGTTTCCCTCGCGGTCCAGGATTTCGTCCAGCACCTTGGGAAAGGTAAGCGAGTCAATAATATGACCCTTAAGCTCAATAACCTTAGAAAAGCTGGCCATAATCAGCTCACTGGATGCAGAGTCCAAATAAATTTTAGCAACGCCGCGACCTGGTGTCAAATTTAGGTGTGATGGGGGATTCAAGGAGTTATGTCAAAAAATTCCCTATTTGCTGGCTGGGTTGAGGGGATGGGGCTGAGGGGCCTTCTGTGGGGGGAACCCTTTTTAAAGGGTTTTCCCCACAGAAGGTTTCCTCCACAAAATAAGCACGGCCCCGTCCCCCGGGAAGGTTTCAGCTATAGTGTATGCCAAGGACCTGGGGTCATTGCTGCGAAAGCTGCACTGGCGCGGGTATTCTCTCTCTTGAGCGCGGTTTTATTCGATTGGACTCCACTGGAACGGGTTCCAACCTGACCTTGATCTCCCCGTCCTCCTTCCTGACCATGACCCAATTCAACCAGTCTTTATCGTCCCGGTAAGGGTATTCCACCCGGTAATGGGACAACCGGCTCTCTTTGCGCTCCAGCGCGGCAATGCAGATTGGAACCAGCACCTCCAGGAAGTTTCTCGCCTCATTTGCCTTTACCAGTTCATGGGCATTGTTGGCGAGGACCCGGGGCATATCCTCGGCCATACATCTCCTTATCTCCTCCAGGGTACGGTTGATGCTGCTCTCACTGCGAAAGACACTGAATTCGGGCTGCATCAATGTCTTGTTCAGCCGGTGATAGATCTCCATGGGCGCCAGTCCTTTTTCCCTCGCTGCCGGCGCCAGCAGGATATCTCTGAGCCGTTCCACCTGGCCTTGGTCGATATCAACCGGGCCGGCTTCCTCAACGATCTTTGCCGCCCGCTCGCCAGCTCGGTATCCGAAGACATTGCAAAAGGCTAACATCGCGCCGGAAAGCCCCTCAGACCAGCCCATAAAATGGGCGGCGATCCCCCCGGCCAGAAGACCGGGGACAGTGGCCTCTCCATCTATATCCATACCTACCCCGCCACCCAGATAGGTGAGAAGAACCCGGCAGGGTATCAGATCCTTGGCCGGGTTGAGCCCGGCCTGGTAAAGGGGAAAGGTCCTTAAAGGCAGTATCCGCTTCATCTGCTGGTGATGTTCGGGCGTGAAATGCCTCATATCGAAAAACAGCGGCCCCCGGCCCTCTATCACCTCCCTGGTGGCCGCCTGCATCAACAGGCCGAAGGTGGCCAGGCGCTCCTTGCGGTCAGGAAGACAAGTCTCCATAAACCGCTCGCCAGCCCCGTTCACTATCTGAGCACCCTGGGTCTGAAAGGGCATCAGGCTGGAGACAATCAACTGGTCATTATGGACACAGGTGAACTTGACGCCTCCGGCACCGAACTCCATATCGCCCAGTTCCGCTCCGGCGCGGAAGGCCATGGCCTGGGCGTCCCCGGTGAGGTTATCAGCAAAGCAGGTATGCAGCTTAAGGCTGGTGACACCGGTGCACAAAACTACCGCCTTGGCTTTGAACACCACTAATTTACCGGAGCGGGTATCAATGCCCAGCGCGCCCGCTATCCGGCCGCAACTTGGATGCTGGCCGTCCGAGGTTAACAGCTCGGTTACCATGACCCTCTCGGCAAGCTTCGCCCCCCGGGCCAGTACCTCCCGCCTCATAATCTCCATCAACTTTCGGCAGTCGCAAAGCACTACCCGGCTTGACTTGTGGCCCCGGCCCAAGGAGAGAAATAGATTTCCCGCCTTGTCCTTTTCAAAGGGGACACCCCATTTGACCATATCGGCAATCCTGTCCCCTTCCTCCCGCAAAAGGACCTCACCGAATCTCTGGTCGCTCAAATATTCGCTATGCTCCACCGCCTCCTGCAACCAGACATTAAGCTTATCTTCAGGCATCGGTGCCAGGATGTCGTGGCAGAAGACTGCATCCCCGCTTCGGGCCACCACTGCTTTGTCGGCCAGCACTACCTTGGGGACCAGTTCTGCCGCGCGCAGGGCGGCCCAGCAGCCGGCCAGGCCTCCCCCTACCACCAGGACATCAGTTTCTATCAAATCTTGAGACTCAAGACTCAATCTCATCTCCTTTGGCGCGAGAAAGCTAGCCGGTAAACTCTTTCGTATACAGTTTTTCCAAAGCCGGCGGCCTGCCTTTTCTGATGATGCCGTACTCGATTAAGAAGGTGCGCACATTGTTCAGACCTTGGACATCTATCTTGCCATCCGAGCTGTAGCGAATCATGGGGTAGATCATCTTGGCTACTCCCTGGGAATAGTGCAGGTAAGATTTCATCTTGTTTACCGCCCAGGCCTCATTCGTCCCCGCGAGATTCGCTCCCTTAAGGACAGCCTTTATCACCGCCCCAACTACCTTGGGCTTCTTCTTTGTCAGGTCCTTCTGGGAAAAAACCACAAGATCTACCCACCGGTTGGGCAGGTAGTCCGGCCCGGAGATCAGCTCTCGAACCGCCCCCTCATATTTGAGGGGCGCCACCGAAGCAATATCTCCCATCATCCCTTCGACATTTCCGGCCTTAAGCGAGGCCATCATCTCCGGTATGCCGCCGGCTCCTACGAACCTTATCTTCTTCTCCAGCCCCAGGATTTTGGCCATGGCCTGACCGAAAGCATGCAGGGTCCCACCAAGCCTGGTAACCGCTATCCGCGCCTTCTTAATGTCCCGGGCGCTCTTTATAGGGCTGGCAGTGGGCACCCAAAGCGAGAAAGGGTTTCTTGCTTTCAAGTCAGCCACGATAACCTCTGGAACCCTCCGGGAAGCTGCCTGTATTACGCTTACGGCGGTGGCCAATCCCATATCGACAGAGCCGGCCGCCACCGCACGATGCATGGACGAACCAGAGCGGAAGGGTATATACTTCACATCAAGGCCCTGTTGTTTCCAATAGCCGCTATCCTCGGCCGCCAGAACCGGCAACACATATAGGGGAACCTGCTTGACCGAGGTAGCTATGTTCAGCTTCTCGGCCGCGTAAATGTTGCTCAGGCCCAAAATGAGCACGATTACGAAAAATAGTACCGCTGGCCGATAATTCGCCCTCATATTGCACCTCCCTTTTGATTTTTTTGAGAACCTCGAAGAGACTTTCTCCCGGCTACCGTATAACCTTGAGATCGGTCTGTCAATAAGATTTTGGCTCTGGAGGGTAGGAAAATCAATAGTTTCCAGGGGTTAGGCTAGGCAGAATGGGGCAAA
>JAZFTZ010000022.1:0-5396 GCA_036446955.1 Thermodesulfobacteriota bacterium | reverse complement strand
TGATTGGCGCTGGGCCGCCAATAAAAACCTATGGCTAACAGGGCAGACTAACCACTTCAGTTAAGCATAAGCGAGGGCAGAACTGGATTTATATTGAACTATCTCTTCGCCTCATGCTATAAAAAAAGAAAGGTCAACCATGAGTGCTGACAAAAGAATAGAACAAGATTATTTACTGCTTTACCGCTTTTTGAAAAGGGTTCTGGGCCGCCTCAGAATCCTCAGGGCGCTGGAGGGCTCCATTCTGCTGGCTGCGGGGGGAACGATTGTCTGCCTGACCGGCCTGGCCAGCCTGGCAGCAAGGTCATTTTTTCCCGCGGCACCTTTTCTGGTCACCATAATCAACCTGTTATTGTTAGCTTGCCTGGTAGTGCTGGTTACGGTAAGGGTGGTCAGGGTGCCATCCCTTTTCGGCCTGGCCCGCCAGGTGGAGGAGAGGTTTCCCGACCTTAAGGATAACCTGACCAATTCCCTGGCCCTTTTCCATTCGGCCAAGATTGAGCCCCGGAGGGGAGATACTTCCATAAGCCTGTTGGCGGCTCAAATGGCTAAGACCAGCCGACAAGTCTCCCGTCTTTCCCCCGGGCAGATAATAGAGATCAACCAAGCGACCCGTTATCTCAAACTCCTCCTTCCCTTAGTCCTGGCCTTTATCGGCACCTGGATGATTAGCCCCTCCTCTTTAATAAACTCTCTGGGCCTGTTAGCTCGTCCCTGGGCCAGCTTGCCCCCCCGGACAACTTATC
This sequence comes from Thermodesulfobacteriota bacterium, assembly GCA_036446955.1. Taxonomy (GTDB): domain Bacteria; phylum Desulfobacterota; class JAZFTZ01; order JAZFTZ01; family JAZFTZ01; genus JAZFTZ01. The sequence goes on along the minus strand of JAZFTZ010000022.1, from coordinate 4,650 downwards.
TGGAGGTCAACCCCAAAGGCGCGACATTGGCCAAAGGGAGCAGGTTTTTAATAACCGCGTCCAGCTGGGGGAAGGTCCCAGAGGAGATGACGCTAAAAGTTTGGACGGACGGCGACCGCGAGTCAACGGCCTCCATGGAGAGGGAAGGGGAGGGCAAATTCCGCTACCTCTTGCCCAGCGTGAATGAGTCCTTTCATTACCAGGCCGAAAGCCGTGGCTATCACTCGCCGGTATATCGGGCCAGGGTGGTGCCGTTGCCGGAGATTGCTGAACTGAGATTAACCTACTTTCCCCCGGAATATAGCCAGCTCCCCGGAGAAGCACATAGCGGTGGACACATATCCGCGCTCAAGGGCACGGTAGTAAAATTCGATATCACCCCCACCAAGGAGATCAGCCAGGCTAACCTGGTCCTTTCCGAGACAAATCTGATCCCTCTTAAGAGACAGAAGGACTCCAAGTTGACGGGAAACCTCATCGTCCTTTCCGAAGGCTCCTACCATATTGCCCTCAAGGATGAGTTCGGCTTCAGCAATCCCTCCCGCCTACGCTATCATATTCGCCTTATCCCTGATGGAACTCCCCGGGTAGAGATCGTCCAACCGGCTAAGGACCGGGAGGTCATCGGCCATGAAATATTTCCCCTGCTGTATAAAGCCAGCGATGATTTCGGGATCACCGAACTTCATCTTGGCTTTCGCCTGCCCGGTAAAAAGGAGCAAAAGATAACTTTGTGGAAAGGTCCGGCCCAGAAGAGATTTCCTCTTAAGGAATTCCGCTGGGATTTGGATGGCCTGGCCCTTGCTCCTGGAGATCGGTTGGTTTACTGGCTGGAGGTGGTGGACAATGACACTATATCCGGCCCCAAGCATGGTTATTCCCAGAGCCTTGCCCTGATAGTAAAGGACATTCGGGAGGAGCTGGCCAAGGAGAATCAGGGGATAAAGGAGATCGCTGACTCGCTCCTTTCGCTCCTGGCCGACCATTTGGAGGGCCCGGCCAAAGACCCTTCCTCAGCCGATCAGGCCAGAGAAGAGTTGGCCCGGCAAGCCAAGGAGATCCTCAAACAGGTTAATGACAGCCTGGCCCGGTTTGAGAAGGACAGATACGCGGATGATCCCACCCGATACGATCTAAAAGTACTTAAGCGCACCCTGGCAGCCACAGTGGAAAGGATGGAAAGCCAGGAGCATGAATCGATCACCCCTCAGCTGGAGAGGATGGCCTTGCTGGCTGAGGATATGGCCAAGCGGGCCAGAATGGAGGACGTCCAAGCTCTGGCCCAGGAGATCCGCAATAGGGAACGGCGACTCCTATCCCGGCTGAAAGAGCTTAAGGATAAGGGGACCGAGGCCGGCAAGGCTGAGGCTCTTCGGGAGCTGGCCAAACTTCAGCAGCTTATCAGCAAGCTCATGAATGCGTTAACCAAACTGGCGGATAAGCTCCCGGATGATTTTATAAACAGCGACGCGTTGAAGACGATGGAATTTCAGGATATGTTCCAGGGTCTTGACCGGATAGCCAGAAAGCTCAACCAGGGTGACCTAAAAGGTGCCCTGCAAGCTGCCCGAGAGCTGGCCCAGTCGTTAAGTCAGATGCTGGCCGGGCTGACTCAAGCCGGAATGGAGGCCCGGTCGGCACCCTTCGACCGGCTGCGCCGAGAGATGGCCGGCAACCGGAGTGAGTTGTCCCGGATAATAACTGAGCAGCGCAAGCTTCTGTTCGAGACGGAAAAGCTGAATAAAAAACTGGAAAAGCGAAACGAGGACTTGGCCGCCGGGAAGCTGGGAAACTTAAGCGGTGATATCCGGGCCATCCTTAACGAGCTGGGACAAATCCTTCCCCGGAGCGAGGATGAGAAGCTGGCCTTAAAGATGGAACGCTTACTGGCCCAGGGGAAGTTAGGGGGATTTCTCCGCCGGCTCAAGCAAATGCGAGCGAGCCTCGCTGCAGAGAGTTCATCCCTCGATATGAGTGATAGTGACCGAAGTGCCAGCCAGTCCCTGGCCTTGCTTGATGAGCTGAAAGCCCTTATGCAGAGGTTGGATACCAAGGCATCGGAACTGGCGAGCGACGAGGAAAAGACCCAGTTAGCCGAGCTTGCCCGCCGGGAGAAATCTCTTCAGGAACGCACCCGTTCCATAAAGGAACGGCTGGAAATCCTATCCCAGATCCTTCCCATGATGGATCCCATCCTGGCTGAGGAGATGGGCCAGGCCGCGGAATTCATGGGTCAGGCCCGGACCCGGCTGGGAGGTTATGACCCTCCGGGCGCTATCCCACCGGAGAGGCGGGCTTTAGAGCGGTTAGCGAAATCGCAACAGGGCATGCAGGCCCTGGGTCGGCAGTTGGCCAGGAGGGCGGGCCGGCAAAGGTTTGGATGGGGTTTCAACCCCCGGGCGGGCTGGTATTGGGGGGGCTGGCGCCCTCTTCCCACCCTGCCCCAGCCAAGCCTGAAGGGATTTCGCCGCGAGCATGGCTACACCGGCATTGAAAGGGAGGAATTCAGAACCCCGGCCAAGGATGCCTACCAGGTGCCCAAGATGTATCGAGAGGAAGTGATGAAGGCGTTGAAGGAGGGTTATCCCTCCCAGTACCAAGACCAGATAAAGAAGTATTTTCAGAACCTGGCAGACTAGCTGAAGGTGAAAACACGACCGCGCGCTCACCAGTGGAGCGCATTGACATTATTGATAGCCGTCAGTCTCTTTTTCGTTTGGCCCATCTGGGCGGCAAGTCCAGCGGAAAGCATTAGAGCCAAGCTGGCCGGCTGGGAGATTGAACAGGCCGGGGAGGAAGTTTGGAGGTTACTCGAGCGAGAACCGCTCAACCCCGAGCTCTTGGAGCTGGCCGCTTATATAGATTTTTATCGCGGAGATTACGCCCAGGCCCTCTCCAAAACCAGGGAAGCGCTGGCGCGCGGGGGCAAGGGGGAGCAGCTGCAAAACTTCCAGCTTTTTGTCCAGCGCAGCTACGACATCATCAGGCAGTACAGCACCTTCTCCAGTTCCCATTTCGAGTTGAGACTGGCGGAAAAACAAGATGGAATTCTTGCCGGGTACTTGCTGGACGCGCTGGAGAGGACCTATCAGCGCATGGGCACGCAGTTCAATACCTTTCCCCAAGAACGAATTCGGGTGGAGGTCATGCCCGACAGCCAGAGCTTTTACTATATCAGCGGTCTTTCCCGGCGCGACATCGAGGTTTCCGGTGCGGTGGGGTTGGCCGAGTACAATAAGATCATGCTCCTCTCCCCGCGCGCGCTGGTGTACGGTTACCGCTACCTGGATGCAGTCAGCCATGAGTATCTTCACTACCTGATCGTTAAGCTCTCGGGGAACAAGGCGCCCATATGGTTTCATGAAGGTTTGGCCAAATTCGAAGAAGCAAAATGGAGAAACCCGTCCTCTCTTTATCTCAACCCTTTGAACCAGACCCTGCTTGCCCGGGCGCTTCGCTTGGGAGAGTTCGTCGGATTTGACCGGATGGAGCCGGGGCTGGTGAAGCTTAAAACCCCGGAGCAAGTTCAGCTGGCTTATGCCGAAGCTGCCTCGGCGCTGGAGTTTATTGTAGACCGGGTGGGTTATCCCGGCCTCAGGGATATTATGGCGGCTATGGCCGTCTCTGACCAAGCTGGAGCCGGGCGCGCCATCAGGGAGGTCATGGGTTTGACCATGGCTGAATTTCAGGCCGACTGGAAGGAATTTCTGGCCCTGAAGGGCCTGAGAGAAATAGCCGGCGTGGCGGTGCACAACTATAAAGTCAGACAATCCCGGCGAGACGAACAAATACTGGACTTGAAACAGATAAAATCGATAATGGCCAGAAATTGGGTTACCCTTGGAGACATGCTGCGGGCCAAGAGAAGGCTTAACGCCGCGCTGATAGAGTATCGCAAGGCGTTGAGGGAGAGCCCGGCCTCGGTCCCTATCCTGAACAAGCTCTCGGTAGCGTTGAGCCTGCTCGGCAAGGACGAGGAAGCCGTCAAGAATTTGAAACAGGCCGAAAAGATCGCTCCCGACCATCCCACAGTTCATGCCAATCTCGGCTACGCTTACCTGAGGCTTAAGAAATATCGGCAGGCCCAAGCGGCCCTGCAGCAATCGGTATCGATTAATCCCTTTGACCCCCGGGTGCATCAAGGGTTGGCCCGGGCTTACCAGGCGCTAGGCCGGGGGGAGAAGGCGGAAAAAGAGATGGAGATCGCCCGTAAGCTCCTATCCAACAGCTAAGAGGAAAAACAATGGAGACTGCTCTTGACATCAGAGAAGATGACTTGGTTCGAGTAGAGGAAATGAGAAGCAGACGGGCCGAGTTGTTGGCCGAGATAAAAAAAGTGATCGTTGGCCAGGAACAAGCCATCGAGGAGATATTGATCGCGCTTTTCTGTCGCGGACACGCCCTGCTGGTGGGCGTACCTGGATTGGCCAAGACGCTGTTGATCTCCACTTTGGCCCAAGTGATGGATTTAAAATTCAACCGGGTCCAGTTTACCCCTGATTTGATGCCGTCAGACATCACCGGCACCGACATCCTGGAGGAGGAGGCGGGCAGCCGACGGCGCCAGTTCCGATTCTTGAAAGGGCCCATCTTCACTAACATATTGCTGGCCGATGAAATAAACCGGACTCCGCCCAAGACTCAGGCCGC
>JAZFTZ010000021.1:0-8053 GCA_036446955.1 Thermodesulfobacteriota bacterium | reverse complement strand
ATGCCGGTAACTGAGGCAGTGGAGACCCACGTGACCAGCGGCACCACCGGACAGGGCCAGGAGGTCTATCTCTCTTCTCCTGAAGACGCGGAATACATGGGCAGTTGTTGGGCCGCGCACCTGTATTGGGCGGGAATGCGTAAAGGCGATATGATAGCCAACCTCTGGCCGCTGGCTACCATGGCTGCTTCTCTGTCAATGACCCGGGGACTGGTTAAGCTTGGAGCTAATCCCTTGCATCTGGCCTTATTCGACAGCAGGACCAAGCTGGAGAAGTACCTGACTCGTTTTCCAGTGAAGTTTATAGTAACCGTTCCCGCCTATCTGACTCGCCTGAGCCTGCTCTGTCGCGAAATGGGTATCGAGCCCCGCCGGGATATCCCTCACTTGAAGGGGATAGTCATCTCCACCGAGGCCCACCCCATATCTTGGGCCCAGCAGGCGCAGGAGTTTTGGGGTGCCACCATTTACGAGTCTTACGGTCTTACCCAGCAGGGCGCAGCTCTGGCCGGCAGTTGCGAGGGGGGTGTGGTGCCAGGAGGGAAACGGGGCGTGTTGCATCTGACCGAGTATTATACGCTGGTGGAGGTGGTCCACCGTGATAAGCTTACCCCGGTCAATTCCGGAGAAGAGGGCGAGCCGATAATAACCACCCTGGAGAGAAAAGGGGCGCCTCTCATCCGGTTCAGGACTGAGGACAAAATTATATACCTGTCCTATAAGGAGTGCCCTTGTAATCGCCCCTTCGACGCGTTTCAGGCCGGCACCATAGCCCGCTATGACGACATGATGAAACTGAAGGGCGTCAATATCTGGCCCCTGGCAGTGGACGAGGTGGTGCTTACCAAGAAGGAAGTGGATGAGTACAACGGACTGGTCTACCTGGCTGACGATGGGGCCGAGGTGGCAGAGGTCCGATTGGCATTCAAGCAGGAGGCAGGTCTCAACCAGGAACAAAAGGTAGGCCTTATCAGCCTGCTGGAGCAGGAACTGAGGGCCAAGACCGGTATAAGGATGTTGGTTAAGGAGGTCAGTGCCTCTGAGCTGGAGCGGTTCGAATTCAAGCCCCGACGCTGGAGCGACCTTAGAAAGAAAGGGCTGGAAAAGGTAAAGTTTTTGGAGCGTTAACATGTCATCCAAACCGATGAATGAGGCAGAAAAAATAGAGAGTCTTTATAAGATCTTATCCCTGGCCGAGGATTTGAAAACTGATGCCGACCCCTTTGTGGCGATAGACATGGAACGGGTGACCGCCATTGTCGCCGACAAACTCAAGATACTCGATCCTGAGGGCTGGTTGAGGCGGTCATAATAGGGGAGTTGAATCATGTACTTCAAAGACATGCGCGCCTTCCTCAAGAAGCTGGAGCAGGAGGGCGAGTTAAAGAGAATAAAGAACCAGGTAGATGGCGGCGACGAGATAGCCGCACTTGTCTGGGAATCGTATGAAAGGAAAGGCATGGCCACCCCGGGCCTTTTATTTGACAACATCAAAGGATACAAGATCCCTTTGGGAGTAAACATCTTCGGCGACTACCGCCGCTGGGCATTGGCCCTGGGGATTCGAAACTGGCGGGAGATTACCTTCAAGCAGATAAGGGAATTTTTCACCCACTACATGGAAAAACAGGCCGGCTGGAAGAAGCCGGTTACCGTATCGGCTAAGAATGCCCCTTGCAAAGAGGTGGTCCTCAAAGGGGAGGAGGCAAACTTCAGCAAATTCCCCATCTTTCGCATGCACCCCGACGACGGCGGCCCTTTTATAACGTTGCCCGGCGTGGTCATGAAAGACCCTAAGCTGGGATTGAACTTTGGCACCTACCGGATGATGCTCCATGACCAAAGGACAACCGGGCTGTTGTGCAACATCCTGCAAGATAGCGGCATCTATCTGGCCCGGGCCAGAAAACGGGGGGAGAAGGAGATGGATGTCTCCGTGGCCATCGGCTATCCTCCCGCGCTCTATTTCGCCAGTTGCATGAAGATGCCCTCGGCCGCGCACAGCGAATATGAGTTTGTGGGCGGCTTTACCGGAAAGCCGGTCGAGCTGGTGAAATGCGAGACCAACGATCTTTTGGTGCCGGCTCGGGCGGAGATTATCCTCGAGGGTAAGGTCTCCACTGAGGAAAACCGTCTGGAAGGCCCCTTCGGCGAGTGGATGGGAGTCACTGAAGAGGTGATGTACGTACCGGTATTTCGGCTCAACTGTATAACCCATCGCAAAAACCCGCTGTACACTTGTGCTACCTCAGGGCATATGTACAGCGAATGCCAGATACTGTACTCGGTGCCCTGGATGAACTGGTACAATGAGATGAAACGGAGCATCGTCGGCTTTCGCGACCTTGCCGTACCGCTGGAAGGCAGGGGCTATATTGCCATTATCCAGATCACCAAAAGGTATCCCGGCTGGGCCAAGCAAGCTTTGCTCACCGCGCTCGGCTCCGGCTTCGGCATGGCTACCCTGAATATCGCCATCGTGGTGGACGAGGATATAGATATTTACGATTGGACCCAGGTGCTTTTTGCCCTATCCACCAGGGTTGAACCGGAACAGGATGTGTTGCTCCTGCCCCCGGTAGGGGTAAATGCGCTCAACCCCTCGGCCCGGAACAGGATTCAACGGGACCCCAGCACCGGCTTTACTGAATTCAGCATCTGCTCGAAGATGGGGATAGATGCCACCAAGAAATTCGCCACCGAACCGGGCAAGACCAGGTCATCCTTTCCGCTATCCCGGCCGAAGGAGGAGGCGCTGAAGAAGGTTCGCGATAACTGGGGTAAATATGGGTTGTGAAGGGCAGCCTGACTAACGAGTAATTGAGCCCACGTCAATCTTCACCTCTATCCTGGCATCCTCTTTCAAGCTCTCCAGCCAGCGGGCCCAGACCTCTTCCCGTTTCACCAGCAGGTACTGTTCACGTAGGCGATCCTTAACCTTATCAAACTCTTTCCTCTTGGGCAGCCCACGCCTATCGTAGGCGAAGACGTAGAACTGGCCGTTTACCTTAAAAGGTCTCTCTGGATAGGGCTCTTTCGAGGTAAGTAAGAAAGCGGCCTTTATCAAATCCGAATTGCTTCCCAACTGGGGAACAAAAAGGTCACTGCGGGAGAAAAGCCTGCTCTTTTCCGTTTTCAACCCTTCTTTGGCCACCAGCTTATCCCAGTTCTCCCCTTTTTTCAGGCGGGCTAAAAGAAGTTCAGCTCGCTCGCCAGCAAGTTTTTCCGCCTGCTCATCTTTGTAATCCTTGAGCACTTTGCTTTTTACCTCATCAAGCTTGGGCATACGGGAGCTAACCCGGGAGATAAGCCTGAGAAGGTAATAGCCCTCATCAGTCCTAACTATAGGGCTGAACAGTCCCTGAGAAAGGGATAAGGCCGCTTCGTAAAAGTTGGCCGCCTCTATCCCTTCCAATTTCCCCTGTCTGCTAAACATAGGGGTAACTTTGAGAGGAGCTTTGACCTTATCGGCCACCGCGTCGAACTCATCTCCCTGTATCAACAAGGCATAGGCCTCTTCAGCAACCCTCTCTGCTCCTCTCTTCCCCTCGGCCAGCTTGAGCGCGTCACTGATTTTAGCCCTTACCTTTGCCAGGGGTTGAGTACCTCCTTTGTCCACCTTCTCCACTTTAATAAGGCTGAATCCCAGGCCAGTCTTCAAGGGCTCTGATACCTGCCCGGGCTTTAAAGAAAAAGCCACTGTTTCAAAATCTTTGGTCATCTGCCCAGGGCTGAACCAGCCCAGGTCTCCTCCAGACTCGGCCTCAGGCCCCTTAGAATACCTCTTGGCCAACCGGGCAAAATCCCCCCCCTTTCGGGCCCGCTTCAATATCTCCTCTGCCTGGCGCCGGGCCTGTTCTACCTCCAGCGGGCTGGCATCAATCTTGGTCTTGATAAGAATGTGCCTAAGCTTCACCCGTCTAGGCCTACGAAACTCGTCTGGATTCCGCCGGTAATAGAGCTCGACCTGGCCCTTGTCGAGCTTCACCTCCTTGGCCAGCCGCAGAGGAGAAAAGTGCATATACTCGACCTTGACCTTGGCTGGTGTGCGAAAGGTGTTCTTATTCGCCTCGAAGTACCGGGTAAGCTCTTCCTTCGGCTTTATCTGGGAGAGGAACCGAGCGGGAGATAAGCGAAAGAACTTAACGCCTATCTTCTCATTGATGAGCAGATAATAATCCCACATCTCCCCTTCGTCAATAACGGCCGAGTCCTTTATCAGCCGCTCCACCTTGTTAAGCAGCATCTGCTGGCGCTGACTTTCCTCAAACTGCTCCGGGGAGATCTGGCTGCGAAACAGCATGTCCAGATAGCGCCGGCGGCTAAACCTCCCTCCTTCTTGGAAGGCGGGGTACTGTTGTATGGCCTGAGCCAGTTCGGTCTCACTGACGGAAAAACCCAACCGCTCACCCTCTCTTAAGGCCAAACGGCGGTTTATCATATCCTCGAGAACCTGGGCACGCAGATTAAGTCGTTCCTCCCAATCCCGGCCCAGGTTGCCCCGGTAGAGTTTCCGGTATAGCTCCAGCGTATTCCTGTAGGCGACCTCGAATTCCTGGCTGGATATCGCTGTACCGTCCACTAACGCGGCCAGCGCCGGCCCCTGGGAATCGTCACGGCCCCGGCCATAAACCAGAAATATGGTGCCCACGAAGCCGCCAACTACCGTCCACATTATCACTTTGATGAACCAGGACTTGGCCTGTTTTCTTATGAAGCTAAGCATATGGGGAACCCTCTTTTTGTTTTACGATCATTAATATACCAGAGCAACGAACGAAAGGCAAGGCCAGCCACTGAGCCTGTCAGGGGGAAGGTTCAGCTTAAGGTGTTACCGATATTTGCAAACAAGACCAGCCGCTAAGCTTCCGCGTGCTTGGCCACCAAGAAGTTTTTACAACTGGCGACACTTTCGGCCTTTAAAAGCGACTTTAAATGTGAGCAAAGATGGGGGCTGTCTGTTTAGCTACCTCCCAAGAGGAAAAGTTGCTAGAACTGCTTCGCCACATTTTAACTACTGATCTTCCCCCTCGGAATTTGAGGGATGGACTATGGACAAAGCTAAGGGGAGAACTCAAAATCCTCGAGCGAGAGGGGATTAACTCCCGGAGCCGGTTACCGGCAACGCTCTTTCCGACCAGGGGGGTGGCCGCGACAGCTTGGAGAGTTGGACTGATATCCTTGCTGATGTTGGGAGGGGAAAGGAATATAGCAGATATCCCAGGAAAGGCGGATAAGCTGGCCGCAAGAACTGCCAACCGAATCGCACCCCGGCCGAAGCGGCTAATCCTCCATCATCCCGGCGCTGAGGTAGAAACAAGAATAACTGGAGCAGGTCTCATGGCCGAAATAAGTGAATAAAATCATTGGCAATATCAATATCCCTCGGCTGCGGCCAGGGTAACAATCCTCTTCGGAGAGAACCCCAGAGAAGGTCTCGACCGATAAAGGGATTGATAAGAATCCTTCTCCCTGGCGACCTCCTCATCGAGGTATCATCAACCAGGGTTGACAAGCTCCATATCGTGGGGGAATTAAGTGAGTGGTGCTGGGTGCGAAACTCGCTGGAGGTGGAGATTCCACTACCCCAAGCGCCTTTAAAAATGGCGGTGATCAGTGGAACGTCAGAATGGCTGAATAAGTCACCTGGAGACAAGGGTTTCTGGTGGGCATATTAATTAAGATATCGGAAACCCATAAGAGGATACTAGCCAGGTTGTTCGAAACGAAGTCCCTGGCCTAGCAGGTCGAGATTAAGTTTCCCCCTTTTCAGTGAACTAGAGCTAATTATCCTTACATTTTTTATTGAAAATAATTTTGTACTTTGCTAACATACCGCCAAGCCTAACAAGGAGAAAGTCATGTTCTTAGATTCGGTGGCAGGGTGGTTTTCTAACGATCTAGCCATAGACTTGGGCACAGCCAACACCCTGGTGTACGTCAAGGGTAAAGGCATCGTATGCTGTGAACCCTCTGTGGTCGCTGTGTACCAGAACAACCGGGCGGCCAAAAAGATCTTGGCGGTGGGAACAGAAGCCAAAAAGATGCTGGGCCGGACTCCGGGAAGCATTATGGCCATCCGACCGCTGAGGGAGGGTGTTATCGCAGATTTCGAAATAACCGAGGCAATGCTGCGCTATTTCATAACCCAGGTTCATAACCGCAAGACTCTGGTCCGGCCCCGAATAATAGTAGCTGTGCCCTCGGGCATTACTCCGGTGGAAAAGAGAGCGGTGCGGGAGTCGGCTGAATCAGCCGGGGCCCGGGAAGTTTATTTGATAGAGGAACCGATGGCGGCCGCCATCGGCGCTGGTCTGCCAGTAACCGAGGCCGCCGGTAACATAATCGTGGATATAGGTGGCGGCACCACTGAGGTAGCGGTTATATCCCTTTCCGGAATCGTTTATACCAAGTCAGTGCGAATCGCCGGAGACCGCATGGACGAGGCGATTATCACCTTTATCAAGCGCAAGTACAACTTGCTAATCGGGGAAAGGACCGCTGAACAAATAAAAATAAACATCGGCTCTGCCTACCCCAGTGGCGAAGAGAAAAAGATGGAGGTCAAAGGTCGTGACCTGGTGGCCGGAATACCCAAGACGATAACGGTGACTCAGGAGGAAATCCGGGAGTCCATGGCTGAACCTATAACGGCGATCGTGGAAACGGTAAAGCAAGCCCTGGAGCACACCCCTCCTGAATTAGCCGCGGACATCGTTGACAGAGGAATTATCCTGGCCGGTGGTGGGGCTTTGCTGCCTGGCCTGGATACCCTGTTGAAGGAAGAGACTGGCCTACCGATATTTCTGGCGGATGACCCTATCTCGGTGGTGGTTCTCGGTGCCGGAAAGGCCTTGGAAGAATTGAATGCGCTCAAGGAAGTGGTCCTTCAATCTTAGCTGGAGACCATGGGCTTGGCTAAGTTTCGGAAAAACACCATCATCCTGGCTCTACTCTTTGCCGTTGCCCTCCTATTAATTTCTTTGGATCTAAAAAAAGAGGAAACTCTTTTCCCTTCGCTAAACGCAATCATAGTCAAAGGTCTAATCCCAGCCCAGAAGGTTATCTCCACCTTCGGGGGATCGGTTTTCGGTCTGGGTTCTTTCTTACGGGAAACTTTCACCCTCAGGAAAGAGAACACCAGGCTGCAGGAGGAGGTTGAACGGTTAAATCAGGAAAAAATTATCCTGCAACGAAAACTACTTGCCAACCAGAGGTTGGGCCCACTCTTGAAGCTTAAAGAGAGGTTGCCCTTAGCCACCACTGGGGCCCGAATAGTTGCCCGGGACCCATCCGGGTGGTTCAAGGCGGTGTGGCTGGACAAGGGGACCAGGGAAGGGTTGCGAAAAGATCTGGCCGTCATCTCTTCCCAGGGGCTGGTGGGTCGAATCGTGGAAGTATTTGAGCACTCGGCCAAGGTACTGCTGATCATAGACCCGAACAGCGCGCTGGATGCCCTGATAATGACCAGCCGGGAGCAGGGAATAATCTATGGCTGGTCCAAAAGGGGTCTCATTTTACGCTATCTGCCCCGCACCGCTAAGGTAGACATCGGCGACCTAGTGGTTAGCTCGGGTTTAGCAGCTATCTACCCTAAGGGGCTGGTGCTGGGAAGGATAACCAAGCTGCGGCATCGGCGCACGGGACTTTTCTTAGAGGCAGAGGTCTCACCGGAAGTAAACTTCTCCAAATTGGAAGAGGTGCTGGTAACCTTGCCGGACAACAAGCGGGGGGAGAGACTATAGCACTGATAATGACCGCGGGGTCTGCTCTGCTTCTATTCATAGTGCAGACCTCCTTTTGGGACAGGCTAGCCATCTCGGGAGCCAAGCCAGAGTTCATGGTAATAATAGTGGTTTACCTGGCCTTTTATCATCGCTACCTGGAGGGAGCCGGCTTGGTGCTGCTCCTTGGTTATCTAACCGACTTTTACTCTTCCTTACCTCTGGGCGTAAACCTTATTGGCCTGGCATTGGTCCATTATCTATGTGTCCTGGGCGTGCGCTCTTTCTTCCTCAACTCGGTTTTGTTTCAGGGCGCAGCAGTTTTCTCG